>JAQBOS010000528.1 GCA_028287925.1 Mucilaginibacter sp.
ATAATTACCAGGATAAATCTCAAAAAGTATCTTTTTTAAAAGAATCCTTAAATAAACTCCCCCGCAACCCTTTCAATTACGAGTTTATAATCAATAGTATCCCTGTTCAGTTTTCAAATGTACAGCAAGCGCGTACCGTGCATTATGCACAGTTTATTTACAATAGCCCTAATACTTACAACGTAACCGTAAGGTATCTTAATTTTATTTGCGGGCAGGGCAACAGCGAGCTCTCGCGATTCCGCAAACTCATCCTCTTTCCATTTCATGCTTTTTGGTAGGATTAAAAGGTGAATAAAAAACAGCTACCCGTTGTGCTGATTACACAACGGAATTATTGTTTTTAATTTAGTTTTTAATACTGCCCGGGGTTTTGATTGAGCTCCGTGCAGTATTAATTTATCCTTTATTTTCCTTTATCCTTTTCCCAAAAACTTAAACATGAAAAAATTCATACCCTTTGGCGTACTTATAATTGTAGTTATACTTGCCCTTGTTTTCCCCTCTGTTGAAACAGTAACGGTAAAAGACAGCCAGATCAATTCGGGCGATACCGCCTGGCTGCTGGTTAGTACCGCGCTTGTATTGATCATGACCCCCGGCCTTGCTTTCTTTTATGGCGGCATGGTAAGTAAAAAGAACGTACTGTCAACCATGATGCAAAGCTTTGTTTGTATGGGTGTTATTACCATTATATGGGTAATATTCGGCTTCAGCCTTGCCTTTGGCGACGATATTGGCGGCTTTATCGGCGACCCTAAAACATTTTTTATGATGAAAGGGATGCTTGGTAATGCCACCTGGAAACTTGCCCCAACTATCCCACTGGTGCTTTTTGCAATGTTCCAGTTAAAATTTGCTGTAATAACCCCGGCATTGATCACCGGCGCATTTGCCGAGCGGATCCGCTTTAATTCATATATCATATTCCTTTGCCTGTTTATGATAGTTATATATGCGCCACTGGCCCACTCCACCTGGCATCCTGATGGCTTTTTGTTTAAACTTGGCGTACTTGATTTTGCAGGCGGTACTGTTGTACATATGTCGGCCGGCTGGGCTGCGCTTGCATCAGCATTATACCTTAAACAACGCAACCAAAAAGCACATTCTCCCGCCCGCATCAGCTATGTATTGTTAGGCACAGGCCTGCTTTGGTTTGGCTGGTTTGGCTTTAATGCAGGTTCGGCATTAGGATCAAACGCATTGGCAGCAACAGCCCTGGGTACCACCACAACAGCATCGGCTGCGGCGGCAATATCATGGATCTTTTTTGATATGCTTCGCGGTAAAAAGCCTTCGGTAATGGGCGCCTGTATTGGAGCAGTGGTGGGTTTGGTAGCCATTACGCCGGCGGCAGGCTTTGTAACTATCCCCCACTCATTAATTGTGGGTATTGTTGCAGCAGTGGTAAGTAACCTGGTAGTTATCTGGAGGTCATCAACCAACATTGACGACACGCTTGACGTATTCCCTTGCCATGGCGTAGGCGGCATGGTTGGGATGCTGATGACTGGTATTTTCGCTCATGTTAATGTAAATGCTGGTAATACAACCGGTAATGGCTTATACTACGGCCAAACACATTTGTTCTATGTTCACCTTATCGCGCTTGTTGGCGTATCTGCATTTGCATTTTTCGGATCACTGCTGTTATTAAAAATAACAGATATGATAAGCAAGCTGCGCGTATCGCCAGAAGAAGAACTTATCGGGCTTGACCTAACCCAGCATGACGAAGAGCTATAAGATCTTCATCCATTCAAATCAAACAATTTAACTACCGTAAAAACTCAAAAAGCTACACTTTAATGGTGTAGCTTTTGTTGTTAGATCTCTAATTTCCAAAAGGCTTACCTTTCGCCTTTAACCTTTCAGCTTTCGCCTCTCTTCGCTACCAATCTTTAGTCGAGATCTTTTTAATCGGAATTTCTTTCTTTAGCGATGATGTTTTAAGCATATAGTGCTTAAGCGTGCCGCCAATTTTCCGGCTGCTTAAAAGTACGCCATCAAGGTAAGCGGCCAGGTCTCTTTTTTCTATTTTCCCGTCAGGCTTTTCAAGCGGGATATAAATACCCGGTACCGATTCAAAGGAATTGTACCTATTGCGCTGATATGGATTAAATACAAAATCCGACAGCCAGTACCTGTATTTTCCATCCTTAACATCAACCCTTATAGAATAAGTTACTGAACCGTCCTCATGCGAGGTTAAAAGCGTTTTCTTCGAAACCAGGAAATTTCCGGAACCTGCTAGTGTACCTTTTTCCTTATCAGCCACAGTAAGTTTAAGAGCCGATTGGGGATAGGCGGTTTTAAAAAAATAAAGCGCCCGGTTAAACAGGGTATCGGCAGGCAGATCTGGCTTCGAAACAACCTGGTAATAAATATATTTGTTGTTTTCATCAAATGCCAGCGAATCCTTTTGTGCAAACGCCGCCCCTGTAAACAAAACAAACGCTAACACAGCTATTAATTTTTTCATGGTATAAATATATAAGGTTGGAGTTGTTGTAAAGGTTATAGTTGTTGTAAAAGTTGTAAAAAAACACTTTTCTCTATATAATTTTACAATTACCGGTATATAACCAAAAAAGGTTGCAAGTGTTGTAATTTGTAAATATTGATAATCACAACATTTACATTCTACTACAACATTTACAACCTTTATAAAAGAATTGTGATTACAATAAAGTTTATAAGGCTGTTAAGGCCTTCAACATTTACAACCTTTATAACTTCTGCAACCTACCACAACTAATTAAAACGCATAAACAGCAGCCAGCACAAATTGTGAAGCATGGTTAGTAATAGCACCATTACTGTCAGTAAACACAGCGCCAAAAGCGTCGCTCTTAGTATCAAACCTAACTTCAGGAATGACAGTTAACGGACCAGCTTTTATGTTTGATGTAACAGTGATGCCTTTTACATTACCACCGTTATCTTTCACTTTAAAGTACTCACCTCTTAAGCCAAAAGTTACTATCGGCGAAACAGCTAACTGCGGATATAAAGCTACACCTTCAAAACCTCCGCCATTATTTGGCGCTGAAAAGGTTGCAGCATTAAGGCCCAATTTAAACGCGCCGGAAATTTGATAGGCAGTTGTAAGGTCAAATTCAGTTCCAGAGTATGATCCGGTTACCAGGTTTAGGTATGAGGTCCACCCTTTTACAGGAGTAATTGTTAACTGCGCACCAAATGTTGACACATCACCACTTGCAGTATTAGTTGAGTTTAATGATGAATAGTAGTTCCATTTATTATTAAAGATCCCTGCCATTAAGCTTACTTTATCACTGAAAGCGTAAGTAGCTTTAAAGCCTGCATTCTGAAAAGGGCCATTGGTAAATAAATAAGAAGTAGAATAGTTAAAGTTACCGGCAGGCGAAATCACTTCATAACCAACAAATGTTGCCATATAACCTGCTGTAAGGTTAAATTTATCGGTAACATCATATGATACGTATAAATTCTGGATGTGATAGCCTGACGTAGGGATAGACTGGTCGCTGCGTGGACCAAAAGACATTTCACCTACAAATGCCGCCTTGCCTACCTTTTTCTTAAGCGCCAGATCGATCATACCTACTGATACAGAATTATTCTCGTTTGCAAAACTTGTCGGGATATTTGAATGCCCCGAAAAGTCGGCTTTGTAATAAGTATCAACAGATCCTGAAAATACAAGCGGCGGATCAGCAGCCGGTGCTGCAGCTTTACCGGTGTCGGCCGGCATAGTGGTAGCCGCCTGAACTTTAAAAGTTAAAAAGGAAGCAGCAAGTAAAGAAAAGAGTAAAAGTTTTTTTTTCATGATAAGAGTCAAATTGAAATTGTTGAATTGGTTTGATTGATTTGAATTTGTTAAAGCATAGATATCTCTATCCGAACTATTTTAAATTTTAATTCAGCACTACATTAAGTAAAATAGTATTATTTATAAAGAACCCTTATGCGGCTGGTTGTTATGAGGATGGTAATTGCAGATTTAATTAACCAGCCACATAAGGGTATATATTAAAATAGATTAAGCGGTAACTTTGGCGCCTGTTTCAAATAAGCCGCTTAAGCTGACATCCTCTTCCTGCGGAGGATATACTTCAATTCCATGATCGAATACATCAAGACCGCCAACACCGGCTTCGCCATGCTCTTCAACACGTAACCTCCATGGATTTGGCAATTTGTTTATTATAAACATCATTATAAAGGTTATTGAAAAAACTGCAATTGCAATGGTGAATGTTCCTATAGCCTGGGCAGCAAGCACGCGCACGCCACCACCGTAAAACAAACCGGTTACCGGTGCGGAATTATCAGCGCCTGTAGGGCCTGTTGCTCCAAATTGGCCGCTTGCAAACAAGCCTAGTGAAAGCGTACCCCAAATCCCGCATAAACCGTGTACAGAAACTGCACCAACCGGATCGTCAATACGGAACCATTCAAAGATATAAACACCTGCAAATACAATAAAGCCGGCAACACCACCCAACATTATTGCACCAAGAGGGCTTACCCAGTAACAAGGGCAGGTAATAGCCACCAAACCGGCAAGGAAACCGTTAATGGTAAAAGCTAAATCAAATTTACCTTTAGTTGGGCCCCACCATAATGCGGCAAGCATTGCTGTAAACCCTGCAGCGCAAGCTGCCAGCGTAGTATTTGCAGCAACGCGGCCAATACCCTGGCCGTCCATAGCCGAAAGTGTACTGCCCGGGTTAAAGCCATACCAGCCAAACCATAATATAAAACCACCTACTGCGGCAACCAATAAGTTGTGACCTGGTGGCAATCCACCTTTTTCTTTATTATCGCGGGCAAATATTCTGCCTAAACGCGGGCCTAATACTATTGCGCCGGCCAGTGATGCCATACCACCAATGGTGTGTACAACGGTCGAGCCTGCAAAATCGCGGAAGCCCTGGCCTAATGTAGGAAGGAAACCACCCGTAGCCCCCATTGTAACCAACCAGCCATCCGGACC
>JAQBOS010000534.1 GCA_028287925.1 Mucilaginibacter sp.
AAAAGGGTGCGTACCCGCAGCACCTATGCGCAGGCCAATATCGCCAGCCAATTGGGCAACAGTGCCGCGCAGCTTACCCACTTCCTTACGGGCTTCATCGGTGTTATGGCATATGTGCGTGCCCACCTCAACTACGGCCTGGTGCATTTCGGCCTTTACCTGGTCCTCATGGATCTTTTGGGCGCTGTCAACAATTTTTTGCTCGTGCGATTTTAGTTCCCTGCTCACAGGGTCAACCACCATAAATTCTTCTTCAACACCTAAGGTAAACTCGTTCATTTTATTTAGCCTTTTATAATTGGTATACACAAATACGTCATGCTGAACTTGTTTCAGCACCCCACATGCCAAGTGGTCAGCATGTAGTCGAATTGTCCTGTGAGATGCCGAAATAAATTCGGCATGACGGCAGTTTTTCTATTTTTTCACAGCCTTTTTAGGCTTTGCAACTTTTTTATCCGCTGCAATATCATGGTCAATAATGCCTGCGCTTACTTCTTTTTTCTCTGCTTTCTTTTCTACTTTCTTCTCTGATGATAAAAGGTGATTACCTGCTGCCCCCGTTTTTACATACTCGCCCCAGGTAAGGTTATCGCTATCGTCCTTTTGCTTTTTAGCACGTTCAATAGCATAATCTGCAGCGGTTTCAACCACCCATTCAAAATTTTCCTGGCCAACGCTGGTTACCTCGGCGTCAGGGGCGGGGTTGCAAAAGTCAATGGCATAAGGTACGCCATCTCTTATTGCAAATTCAACCGTGTTAAAATCATAGCCCAAATACTTGTTGAGCTTAATTACATAATTCTTTACGGTTTCCAATAGTTTTTTAGCTGCCGGGGCCTTGCCATGCTCATAGCGCAGGTGATGCGGGTTACGCGGCTCATATTGCATAATGCGTACATGCTTGCCGCCAATGCAATAGCAGCGGAAATAATCCTCAAAAATAATTTCCTCCTGTAGCATCATTACATACTGTTTGGTTTGGTTGTATTTATCCCAAAGCTCGTCCAGGTTATTTATCTGGTAAACCTCTTTCCAGCCGCCGCCATCGAATGGCTTCATATAAGCCGGGAAACCTACGTATTTAAAAATTCCTTCCCAATCTAAAGGGTAGGCCAGGTTCCGGAACGACAGGTCGGTAGTGTCATCTGGCAGGTCTTTTGATGGCAGGATCACCGTTTTTGGAACGGGTACCCCAATTTTAACCGCCAGCGCATTGTTAAAGAATTTTTCATCTGCGCTCCACCAAAAAGGGTTGTTAATTACCGCAGTGCCGCAAATGGCGGCATTTTTTAAAGTAGCCCTGTAAAAAGGTACATCCTGCGAGATGCGGTCAACAATCACCGCATAGTCCAATGGTTCGGCCTGCATCACTTTGTCAATGCGAACAAACTCCGCACTTATATTTTTCTCGGCTTTTTGATTGATGCGATCAACAAATGCCTGCGGGAATGATTTCTCCTGTCCGAATAAGATTCCTATTTTTTTCATGGTAGTATGTTTTTTGTAGGGTATATTGTTATTTCTTTTTTCCTAATCTCCAGTCTCTGACCTCTAATCTCTATCTAATAGTCGACAAATAATGCGGAAACATTTCCTTCCAAATCGGCCAGTCATGACTGGCAAACGGGCGCACATCCAGCCAATGGTTAATATGCTTTTGGTTCATAATGTTTGACATCCGTTTATTATCCTCCAAACAAATATCATGCTCAGCAGTACCGAGTATAATATTCATATGCCACAGATCATGCTGGGTACTGCCTGGCAAAAAATCAACCGGGTTGTTATAAAACACATCATCGTTATAAACACCATCGGTAAATTGCTTCATATCAAAGGCCCCGCTCATGCTAAACAGGTTGCCCACTTTATCCGGGTGTTTTAATGCAAAGTTTGCAGCGTGATAACCGCCAAAACTGCAGCCGGCAGTAGCCACTTTGCTCACCCCGGTTTCGTACATGGCCCAGGGTGCCAGCTCATCGGTAAGCATTTTATCATACCATGCATAGCGGTGTGCCCGCTCTGCCGGGCTAACACCTTTATTGTACCAGGTTAACCAATCAAAGCTATCCGGGCAGTAAATTTTTACCAGGCCCTCTTCAACAAACCATCGTACGCTATCAATAAGCCCTTCATCTTTATTTTGGTAGTACTTCCCCTGCGAAGTGGGGAAAAGTATAACCGGGTAGCCGCGATCGCCAAAAACCAGCATCTCTACATCAAGTCCAAGATTTTGCGAATACCAGCGGTGATATTTTTCTGTCAAAGTATTTGGGTTTATTTATGATTGTAAGTTAGGTAATTAATTTGAAAATGAATGCAATTTGAAAATTTGAAGATGTGCAGATTTAGGGGGAATTTAATTTGAAAATTTGATGATGTGCCAATTTGAAGATGATTTAATTTGGAAATGATTGCATGATGAAAGTTGGATATCTAAGCCGTTTAGAACACACACATATTTTACGGAAAGATGGCATAGTTGATATTTTTTCAAATCATCAAATTGCCAAATCCAATGGTCTCATTTTCAAATCATCAAATTGCCGGATTATCAAATCAATCTCATCAAATTAACAAATCTTCAAATAATCATCTAAGTACCGTACCTTTGCAGCCTTAATTAAATTGAAATAGAGATGTACGCGAGCTGGCAGGAGATGGAGATAACTATCACTGAAAATAATATAACAATAAAATCTGATGTGCTTAAGCGCGATGTGGAATGCACATTGCTGATGCCGGAAGATAATGAAATTACAGAGCCCTTAAATTTATTATTACTAAACGACGGGCAGGAAGCTGAAAACCTTCAGCTAAAAGATACCCTTGAAGATTTAATGAGCACCAACAGGATAAAACCTGTACTGATTATTGCCATACATGCTGGCGAAGAACGCTTGCAGGAATACGGAACAGCGGGTAAACCTGATTTTAAAAAGCGCGGATCAAAAGCTGCGTTATATGCTGCTTTCATTAAATCAGAGCTTTTGCCTGCTATTACAAAATTGACGGGCGTTGAAAACTTTAAATCAACTGCTTATGCAGGGTTTTCTTTAGGTGGTTTGTCTGCATTGGATATAAGCTGGAATAACCCGGAGCTTTTTGATAAAGTTGGTGTGTTCTCGGGCTCATTTTGGTGGCGAAGTAAAGATCTTGCTAAAGGATATACTGAAGGCGACCGCATTATGCACAGCATAATAAAAGATACCGCTGTTAAACCCAATATCAAAATCTGGCTGCAAACCGGCACCAAAGACGAAACCAGCGACCGCAACAAAAACGGCATCATTGATTCTATTGATGATACTGTTGACCTGATAAAAGAACTGGAAAACAAAGGTTTTACCCGCCCTGCAAATGTTCAATACCTGGAGATGGTAGGTGGTGGCCATAATACCGAAACCTGGGCCAAAGCAATGCCTAAGTTTTTGATTTGGGCGTTTGGGAGATGATGATCAATATGTTATTTCACATATTTTCTTCATTTTTACTCCATGCACCATCCCGAAGAAAACCCCTGGCAAATAACCTCCGAACAAACCACCTATGATAACCCATGGATAAATGTAACTGAATATAAGGTTATCAATCCATCAGGTAACCCCGGGATCTATGGGAAAATCCATTTTAAAAATGTGGCTATTGGAGTTTTGCCCCTGGATGATGAGCTGAACACTTACCTGGTAGGGCAATTCCGCTTTGCATTGGGGCAATACAGCTGGGAAATGCCAGAAGGAGGAGGCCCCGTTGGTACTGATCCTTTAGCATCTGCCAAACGTGAACTGCTTGAAGAAACCGGCCTTAAAGCCTCAAAGTGGACAGAGATCCAGCGCCTGCATCTTTCCAATTCAGTTAGTGACGAGCTCAGTATTCTTTACCTGGCCCGTAACCTGCAACAATTTGAAGCAGAACCTGAAGATACCGAACAGTTAATAATTCATAAGCTGCCCTTTGCAGAAGTTTATCAAATGGTTTGCAACGGCACCATAACAGACGCTATGACAGTGGCTGCAGTTTTAAAAGTACAGGTTATGTTGTTAGAGGGTAGTTTATAAAAGTTGTAGTTGTTGTAAGGGTTGTAGAGGTTGAAAAAATAGATAAACTCAATCAACTTAGTCCAACCCAATCAACTTTCTAAACCCAACCAACCATTCAACTGAAATAATTAACTTTGAAAACTTTATGAGAAAGCTTTTCGGATATATATTATCGCCACTTACTATTGTTGCGTTTTTCCTGACGCTGCTTATTTTTCACCCGTTACAATGGATTGCTTATAGGTCTTTTGGTTATGCAGCGCATAAAAAGGTAGTTGATTTTTTGAACTTATGCCTTCTGCGGACTTTTTACCTGACAGGTAACCGGGTAATATTTATCAATAAACAAAACCTGCCGGTTGGCCGCCCTATAATTTTTATGGCAAATCATCAAAGCCTGGCAGATATTCCGCCGCTTATTTATTACCTGCGTAAGTATCATGCTAAATTCATCTCAAAAATTGAACTTACCAAAGGCATCCCATCTATCTCATATAACTTAAAATATGGGGGCGGCGCCAACATCGATCGTAATGATTCACGCCAATCTGTTACCGAATTAGTTAAACTGGCTACCCGGATGAAAGAAAATAAGTGGTCGACTGTTATTTTTCCGGAGGGCACGCGTTCAAAAAATGGAATAGTAAAACCATTCCAGGTTGGCGGTATTGCAACTATCCTTAAAAAATGCCCTGAAGCATTATTGGTACCCATAGCTATCAATAACTCCTGGAAGCTAACTCAAAATGGATTTTACCCACTCAATACATTCACAAAAGCAACCTGGGAGGTGCTTGAACCCATTGAGCCAAACGGAAGGCCGGCAGAAGAATTGGTTAAAGAAGCTGAGATAAGGATAAAGGAAGCGCTTGGACAGAGCCCCCTAACCCCCTAAAGGGGGAGGCGTGGCGCAGATTTTTAAAAACTCCCTCTTTAAGGGGCTGGGGGGCTAAATATTCTTCCCGTCAACAATCTTGAAAAACTCTTCCCTGTAAGTATCGCCAACCGGGATCACTTTATCGCCAATAAAGATCCGGCTGCGCTCAATACTATCAATCTTATTAATAGATACGATGTATGACTTGTGTACCCTGATAAAATGCTTTTCAGGTAACGCATCTTCCATCTTCTTCATATTTTGAAGGGTGATGATTCGCTCAGCGGGAGTGAATATGGAAATGTAATCTTTCAGGCCTTCAATAAAAAGGATATTATTCAGGTATACCTTCTGGATTTTATGCTCTGTTTTTACAAAAATAAAATCGCTTAACAGGTCTTGCTGTTTTTGCTGCTGTGCAGGCTCCGGTTGAATCGGGGCCGCAGCAGGTTGTAAAACAGCCTGAGCTTTTTGAACCGATTTAAAAAAGCGATCAAACGCTATTGGTTTAAGCAAATAGTCAATTACATCAAGCTCATAACCCTCAAGGGCATACTGGGGGTAGGCGGTAGTTAAAATAACCTTTGCTTTGCCGTTGGCTATGCGTAAAAACTGGATCCCGGTAAGCTCAGGCATTTGTACATCCAAAAAAACAAGGTCTACAAGTTTTTCCTGTACCAGCGTAAGTGCTTCAATAGGGTTTGTTGTGGCCTTAACCAATTGCAAAAACGGGATCTTTGAAATATAGTCTTCCAGTATATGCAGTGCCAAAGGCTCGTCATCAACAATAAGGCATCTGATCATTTTATAAAACTAAAGATAATTCAACTGTATAGGTATCCGTTTCATCGTTTATATCCAAATTATATTTATTCGGATATAGCAAATTTAGCCTGCGTTTAACATTATTCAAACCAATTCCGCCAGAGGCATCGCGGTTATTATTGTGTTTTTTATTTTGTATGTAAAAATGCAAATGCTCCTCGTCAACATCAATCAATAACCGGATAGGGGTAAGCGGGTTATTTGCAACACCGTGTTTAAAAGCATTTTCAATAAAAGCTATAAGCAATAACGGTACTATTTGCTGGTTTTGTATTTTTCCTTCAACCTTATAATCAATATAGGCTTTATTGCTGAACCTTATTTTTTGAAGGTCGATATAATTTTGAAGGTATTGCAGCTCTTTGGCCAGGTCAACCTTATTATCATTACACTCATAAAGCATGTAACGCATAATTTCGGATAGCTTCAGGATAGCCTCAGGCGTAGTTGCCGACCGCTGATAGGCCAGTGAATAAATACTGTTCAATGAATTGAACAGAAAATGCGGATTGATCTGCGATTTCAAAAATGCCAGCTCGGCGCTTAAACGCTGGTTTTCAAGATCACGCTGAATCCGCTCATTTAAAAACCAATCAATTGCAAACTTTAATGCAGTACTTAAAAATAAAAAGAACAGGCTGGTAAACGCTGTGCCTAAAAAATATGTACCAAAACCAACTACATGGCCATTACCATGAACCAGCACATATTGTTTAAAAATAAGCCCGATACCATATTTACCAAGCCCGAATAAGACAACAATTATAGCAATGATTATTACGTAAACAGTATATCGCTTTTTATGAAAAAACCGGGGTAGCAAAACCAGGTAATTGATATAAAACAGGGTGATATTTATAAAAGGGAATAAGACGAATACTACCAGGATCTCATTAACATCTATTTTCTTTTCATCCAGTTGAGAAATAAAAATTAAAAATGAGATCATTACAACCCAAAAAAATACATGCCAGAATATTTGCCAACGGCTTTTCATCACACCTAAATTAATATTTACAGGGGGCTAAAGTATTAATATTATATATAGTATCAGGTTTTGTCGATAAACAGGCTGAATTATCCGACGAACAGGTTGATTTGCTTTTACCGTTGTTCATCTATGAATCCTGTGTGTTGGTCTAAATGTTTTTAGCAGGTCATTTTTTTGATATTCCTTTGTATCATCAAAAGCAATCACGATGAAAACGCTTATCAAAAACTCAAATCCTTTTATCTTATTACTGGTTCCGGTATTGTTTGCCCTTATAATGGGTGTAAGTTACCAGTTTCAACATAAAAGAGAAGCTATTGTTGGTACTACAGCCCACGCAACATCTCTTTTTTATAAAAGTGTTAGTTTAGTAAAAACTGTATGTGCCGTAGCTAAAGAAAAAGTATGGTAATTAGTACCAGTAACCTAACCTTTACTTTTGGCAACCAAACAGTTGTCAAATCATTATCTCTACAAGTTCCGGAAGGAAGTATATATGGTTTCCTTGGCCCTAACGGCGCAGGAAAAACCACTACAATAAAATTGCTGCTTAACCTGCTGAAAACGCAGGAAGGCAGCATTAATATTTTTGATCTCGAGCTGCAAAGCAACCGCATAAAAATTCTTTCGCAAATTGGCTCGCTTATTGAGCAACCTGCCATATATCTTCATCTTACCGGGAAAGAAAACCTGCTTAACCGGGCATTACTATTGCAGATTCCTGAAAAACGGGTTGATGAAATGCTTGCCCTGGTGCATTTGAAGGATGCCGCGCATAAAAAGGCAGGCCAATACTCACTGGGTATGAAACAACGCCTGGGTATTGCCCTGGCATTACTGTCAGACCCTAAGCTGTTGATCCTTGATGAGCCCACTAACGGACTTGACCCTAACGGGATAATAGAGATCCGTGAGCTTTTAATGAAGCTGACAAGCGAGTATAAAAAAACCGTTTTTATATCCAGCCATTTACTGGCCGAAATTCAAAAGATGGCTACACATGTCGGAATTATTAATTTTGGCGAACTGATGTTCCAGGGAAGTATCCAGGAACTGGAAGCGTTAAGTAAACCTTCCGTACAAATTGAAACCGACCGCACCGTTGATGCAGCAAATTTTTTGAAGAAGAACAACTTTACAGTTTCCGAAGTTAATGACCATCAGTTGTTTGTTCCGTTTACCTCGAAAGAAAACATGGGCGAAATAAATACCCTGTTAAACCAAAACGGTTATACTATCTATAGTATTAATAAACAACAGCAGGACCTGGAGAAATTATTTTTAGCTATTACTCAAAACGCCTAAGCCACTATGAAAGGATTTATACTCTCGTTCCGGTCTGAATTTTATAAAACGCGTAAAACCATGGGTTTTTGGAGCGCGGTTTTACTACCACTGCTGCTTTGCCTGATGCTTTTTATAGGTTTCTTTGTAAAAGCCGACCGTATGATCAACACACCTGCAATGATATTATGGTTCCAATTTGCAGGTGCTATATTGGGCATTATGGGCTTGTTGCTGTTGCCCATGCTAATAATTTTTATTGCTTATTCAGTTAATAATGTTGAGCACAAGGCCGATACCTGGAAAACGTTGTTTAGCCTGCCTATTCCAAAATTATCAGTTTATGCTGCAAAATACTTTTATGCATTCTTCCTTATATTCTTTTGCCTGGCTTTATTCGTTGTGTTTACCCTTGGTTTTGGTAATTTATTAGGTTTGGTTAAGCCACAATTAAAGTTTGGTGAATACAATGTAGCCGGCATTTTAACACAACTTTACTTAAAATTTTTCCTGGCCTCATTAGGCATTCTTTCCATCCAGTTTTTACTGAGCCTTTTATTCAGCGACTTTTTAAAGCCTATGGGTATTGGCTTTGTATGTACTATAACAGGCAGTATTTTAGCTTCAAACAATTGGGAATATGCTTATCTTTTTCCCTACTCGCACCCTATGATGGCCATGCGCGCTTTATCCCAGGGGCAGCCCAAAGGCGCTGAGCACTCCTCACCTATAAACCCGAATCTTACTATTGACCTGTTTACAAAAGATACCGGGGTAAGCCTTATTATAGCAGTGTTGGTTTTTATTGCCGGATACTTTATTGTGATGAAAAAGAGCGTGAAGTAGGGGTTAGTTAATTAG
>JAQBOS010000538.1 GCA_028287925.1 Mucilaginibacter sp.
CCGGAACATTCAGGTTGGTAAAATGTGCATTCCCGCTTACCGAGTTATCGCTCGAGTGGAAATCGCCGCCTGTCCCGCTCAAATAAAGTTCGGGCTGCAGGTAAAGGTCATTGCCAAAGCGGGTAAAGATTCCGGCCTGGTAGCCGGTGCGGGTTGATGAGCTCAGGTTATCGGTGTTGATCTTTGAAAAGTTTACACCGCCTTTAATACCTAACGAGAATTGTGCTTGTGCGCTGATGCATACCGCTATCAGCAGTGTGGCACTTAATAGGATCTTTTTCATAAATATTAATTTTAGTTTAATGGTTTTGAAACCGTAGCAGGTAGTGCATAACGGCCCCATTGTTTTTCATAATTAATTTACCAAACGTTTAATTGAATAAATAATTACATTGCCTTAACAATAGCCTTGCCAAAATAGTAGTGGTTGGCACGTTCTATTTTTATATTTTTGTTGAAAATAAAATTAATCATGGCGGAGATCAGTATCACCAATAAAGAGTGGGAACGTGTTAAAATCAAGATCCAACGTAAATATAACCACCTCACAGACGAGCAGTTACAATATTCTGAGGGCCAGGAAGAAGGGCTGATAAGTAAACTGATGCAGCTGGTTAACCGCGACAGGACTTATGTACTATTTACCCTTAAGAAAGCGTTAGTGAATATAGATAATAACCGTTTGTAAAACAGCGGGGTATAAAAACTATTGTACTTTTTTGTAGCTTTATATTTTAAAATTAGGTTTAAGGATGAATAAGGGTAAAGTGATTGTGAATAAATATAAAAGACAATTGTTTTTTGCGGGCATATTGGCGCTGGCTTTGTGTACATGGAGTTTTAAGGATGATCTTTTCCAGCTGTCAAAAAACCTGGATGTGTTTGCATCGGTATACAAAGAGGTTAATATTAACTACGTTGATGACATTAATTCATCAAAAATGATAAAGACCGGTGTAGATGCTATGCTTGACGGCCTGGATCCTTACACTGAATTTGTACCCGAATCAGAGATTGAAGATTATAAGCTGCATTATGTTAGCACGCAATACGGCGGCATAGGCGCCGGTATTTTTGTACGAAACAACAAAGTGTATGTTTCTGATATATTTGCTGGTTTCCCGGCCCAAAAGGCCGATATCCGCCCCGGCGATCAGTTGGTGAAAATAAACGACATTCCCCTCGACGGTAAAAATAACGACCAGGTAAGTTTGTTGCTTAAAGGCGCAAAAGGCGCTACCATAAAGCTGCTTGTTAGACGCGAAAATGATGAAAAGCCGGTTGAAAAGGACCTGGTGCGCGATGAAATAAAACAGCCGAATGTGTCCTATTCAGGTATGGTTGATGGCAATATGGGGTATATTAAACTGGATAAGTTTTTAGAAAACTCTGCCGATGAAGTTACAAATGCCCTTACTGCTATAAAAAAGAACAATCCCAACGGCATAATACTTGATCTTCGCTCAAACGGCGGCGGCATTTTACAGGAAGCTGTAAAAATTGTAAACCTGTTTGTGCCAAAGGATGTTGAAGTGGTATCGCAAAAGGGGAAAATAAAAGAAAAGAACTATACCTATAACACGGTAAGCGCGCCACTTGAGCCTAATTTGCCGTTGGTTGTATTGGTAAACGGCCATTCGGCCTCGGCATCTGAAATTGTTGCGGGTTCATTACAAGACCTGGATCGCGCTATAATTATTGGTCAGCGCAGCTATGGCAAGGGCCTGGTGCAGCAAACGTTTAACCTGCCTTATAATAGCCTGGTAAAAATTACCATCGCCAAGTATTACGTTCCGTCGGGGCGCTGCATCCAGGAGATTGATTATACCCACCGCAAGGATGATGGCAGCGTAGTTAAGGTTGCCGATTCGTTGATCCACGAGTTTAAAACCAAAAATGGCCGCTCAGTTTATGATGGAAGCGGGATCTACCCGGATATTTTTGTTAAGCAGGAGCGTTTTGCCAATGTTACCCAGGCGCTGGTAGGTAAATTGTTTGTATTTGATTTTGCCAACCGTTACCGTAATACACATGTAAATATTGATAACAGCAAAAATTTTACTTTCACCGATGCAGATTATGCAGATTTTGTGAAATTTTTGGATGGTAAGAACTACAGCTACAATACACTATCCGAAAAAGTACTGGGCACCCTAAAAACAGAGGCTACCAAAGAAAAGCAGTTTGGAGAGATCCAAACAGAATACGATGCCTTAAAAGCCAAAATGGCCGCCAGCAAAAAGAATGATCTGCAGCTGCATAAAGACGAAATAAAGCAGGTGCTTGAAAACGAAATAGCTGCGCGCTACTATTTTGAAAAAGGCCGGTACGAAGCTAATTTTAAGTATGATAAAGAGCTTGCGCAAGCTGTAAAAGTTATGCAGGATAAAGATATGATGGCCCAGATCCTTAAAGGCGAAGGCAATTATAAAGTGATAGGTAAGCCAGTATTAGCCATGGCCGCTAAAAAAATTGCCGATGCGGATCCTGACGACCAATAATCCCCGGTAAAACTTACGAAGTTTTTAAAACTTCGTAAGTTTGTTTTCTTTCTTAATAAGACCCCCTTTTTCTCAATCAATCCCCCTGTTATACAGACTCTTATTTCCATCTATTAAAAATAAACTAAACTATCCAGCATAATTATTGTCTATCAATCAAACAATGTTTATTATTATGAAGAAGTTAATTTTTATAGCAGCAATAATATTTAGCTGCTTATCCGTTAAAATAGCCAATGCACAGGTAAGTGTTAGTTTAGGGTTAAACATTGGCAGCCAGCCTGATTGGGGGCCTGTAGGATATGATCATGCAGATTATTATTATATGCCCGATATCAATGCTTATTATGATGTACCGGCTCACCGTTATATTTATTATGAAAATAATGTATGGGTACACCGCGCTTATTTACCCGCACGATACAGCAATTATGACAGGTATCACGGTTATAAGGCAGTAATAAATGAGCGTAACCCATGGGAACGTAACAATGTTTACCGTGCAAGATATGCAGGCTACAGGGGCCGCAGAGACCAGGCGATAATTCGTGAAAGCCATGATGATCGTTACCGTAACCATTGGCATGATAATGGAAATCATTATGGCCAGCGTGGTGATCACGGTGGAAGAGGTCGTGGAAATGAAGGAGGAGATCATGGTGACAGAGGCCGCGGACATGGTGGCGGCGATCATGGCGACAGGGGTCATGGACACGACCACTAACATGCTAACACGCAATTAAATAAATAGAAGAGCCCTGGCACTTGCCGGGGCTTTTTTTGGGTTTTCGTTGATGTTTGAATAGATTATAAAAATGATGACAACACAATGTTTTAAATCAAAAGATCTCTTTAAAGACTAGTGTTAAGTCAACAGTCTTGAGTCGCAAGTCTCAAGTCAGATTTTGTCTTTTTCTGATTTAGAACTCAAGACTTTCGACTCAAGACTAAGCGTCAATTCATGATTTACACAACACCAGGCTATTCTGTCCTCAAGCTTTTTACCGGGTTACTTATTGCTGCTTTAATGGTTTGCAGCGTTATTAATATAACGGTTAATATGGTTAACAGTAAAATTGATAGCATAAATGGGTAGCCGGTAATTGATATGCGGTAGGCATAGCCATTAAGCCAGTTATGCATAATTAAATATGCCAGCGGGCACGATATTATCCCCGCTATAAAAACGATCCCTAAAAACTCCTTCAAAAAAAGATTGATTATGCCAGGCACTGATGCTCCCAGCACTTTGCGGATGCCTATCTCCCTAGTCCGTTTTTGGATGCTTAATGAGATCAGGCCCAAAACGCCAAGCAATACAATTGTCACTGCCAATGCAGTAGCCATAAGCGAGGCCTTTTTTAGCTGGATTTCGGTAGTATATAATTTTGCTAAAGCTTCATCCATAAAATGATATTCAAACGGCGCATTGGGCAATAATATACTCCACTGTTTTTGCAATGCTGTAATACTGTTCTGCATATCTCCAGGTTTTAGCTTAATCGAAAAATAACGGTAAAAATGGGAGACATTTACATTTGTAAAACTAACAGGCGTAATCTGCCATTGCATTGAGCCCGAATGAAAATCGGCAGTAACGCCGCAAATAGTTAGGGGGGTAGTCATACCTGGCACATTTACCAACTGCCCAACAGCGTCTTTAGGATCATTCCATCCCAGTGCTTTTGAGGCAGTTTCGTTAATAACGATCTTTGCTGAATCAGCCTGAGCATATTGCTGAGTAAAAAATATCCCTGCTTTGAGCGGGATGCTATAAGTAGTTGCGTATTGGTTATCTGTTGCCAACTCATCCAAATTTATCGCTTTTTTGGGATCGGTACCAGCTCGGTATAGCTGATGAAACCCGCCACCGCCTTCCTGAGGTATCTGCCATGATAGCGATACACTACTTACTTGTGGCATTTGTGTAAGTTGATAACGGATGGCTTCCATCTTTTTAACACCCTTATCTGACCAATCTCTTGGTACCTGGGCGTAAACCACATAATCTTTGTTAAAACCGAGGTCTCCTTTAAGAAAAAGTGTTACCTGCTGTGAAATAATTATGGCCATAATAAAAACCATGGCTGCTGTACCAAATTGAAAACCAACCAGTATTTTGCGGAATAATACACTTTCTTTTACTGAACTTAGTTTACCCTTTAATGAATCGACCGATTTTAGAGAAGATAAAACCAAGGCTGGATAAATTCCTGCAAGTACGCCTAAAAAAAGCGTAAACAAAGCCACTAGAAAGTACATGTATAAAGGGAATGAGAAAAGCGTTATAATTTCTTTACCCAAAATATCATTGAAATACGGGCGGGCAAGCAGATAGATCACCATAGCAATTACTGTAGCCAGCATCACTAAAATTGTCGACTCTATCAGAAACTGCCACACCAATTGTTTTTTCAAACCCCCAAGCACTTTTCGAATACCCATTTCTTTCATCCGGGATGATGACCGGCCAACACAAATGTTCACAAAATTAATAATGGCCATCAGCAGGATAAACAACGCTATTATTGACAAAGTATAAAGCATTTTTTTTACAACGCCGTTATTAGCATCCAAATAATAAGATTTTAAAGGAACAAGGTAAGGCGTGAGGTTGTTGCTTATTTGCTGCGGTGCATTTTCTTTTACCAGGTGTCGCATAGGTTGTTCAAGGTCTCTTGGTGTAACCCCTTTTTTTAGTTCGATGTACCCAACAAGAATGGTATTATTCCAGCCATCCATATTCCGCCCTAAAAAATCAGCGGCTTTAGCCGGTAAAAAAATATCGTTCTTATTGTTATCGTCAATATTGGTTACCGAATTTTTTGACATTTTGTTTAACACACCCGAGATGATGAAATCATGCTTCTCTCCCTTAAAACTTTCAATGGTAAGGGTTTGGCCTACAACGTCAGTTTTACCAAAATATTTAGTCGCCAGCTTTTCCGTTATCACCGCTGAAAACGGATCGCTGAATGCTTTTTGCGCATCGCCATGTGATAGGCCAAAGCCATACATGCTTAGCATTGTACTGTCACAAATCTCTATGCTTTCTCTGAAATGCTTTTCACCCTTTGAAACAATAGACCCAACCCCATCCCAGTGGAAATAATTAACAACCAGTGTAGGGTACATCTCCTTTAACGTTTTAGGCAATTGTGCTATGGTAGTAAACTCAGGCCCCATATTGGGGTCTTTCCATTTACTTTTAATTATGTATTGATTATCTGCATTTTTAAGATTGTGATTTACCTGCAGCTCACCCCAAACATAGGCGCCTATCAGCAAAGTAAATGCAATACCTACCGAAAGGCCTAAAATGTTAATGATGGTGAAACCTTTGTTTTTCCAGAGGCTCCGCCAGGCTATAATAAAGTAATTTTGCAGCATATGTTGTAATTTAAGTATTGATAAACTAAAATTAGTGTATAACTGCTTAACTGTGATAAGATTAACATTATTTAACAAGAGCCATCGGAATACCCTGATGAACCACAAAAAAAGCCCCGGTAAACTACTCCGGGGCTAACTAAAATTAAACTATAAAACTGAACACAAAACGCCAATTGAGCTTAAAGCTAAAAGACCAAAGCATAAAGCTTTTGCTTTTATTTTCCTCTGTCGCACATCATCTTTCAGCTTTAATATAGTATATATAAGTAAAATCTTCTTTAATCAGATTGCTAATTGCTTTTAGCTTTCATCTTTTCGCTTTCAGCCTTTTACCTTTTCGCTTTCACCTTTCTTTATGAGCATCCCATCGAATTACCACAATTTAAACATTTATAACAAGTACCGGAGCGTATGGTAGTATGCCCGCAGGTGTTGCAGGCCGGGGCATCGCTTTGTACGCCCATGCTCAAATCAACACTATACTGTTTTTTAATGTTGCCGTTGCCACCATTTGTCACCGGCTGATAAACATTGCTTTCATCCGTATTAAAATCGCTGTCGTCCATTTGCGGATTACCAATAACACCGTTTTGTTCCGTTATTACGTGAACAAGGTCGGTGCGATTTTGGTATTCGTACCCCAGCATCCGGAAAATATAATCAATAATTGATGTAGCGCTTTTTATATTGGCATGGCCAACCACCATACCTGCAGGCTCAAAACGGGTAAAGGTGAATTTCTCTACATATTCTTCCAACGGTACACCATACTGCAGACCAACCGAAACGGCAATGGCAAAGCAATTCATCAGCGAGCGGAAGGTGGCACCCTCTTTGTGCATATCCACAAAGATTTCGCCCAAAGTGCCATCTTCATACTCACCGGTACGCACAAACACCGTTTGCCCGTCAATGCTTGCTTTTTGCGTATAGCCCCTGCGTTTAAACGGCAGGCTCTTTTTTTGCACCACCCTTGAAAGCTGGCGCATAAAGTTAGTATCCTTTGATTTTTCCATTATGGCCATAGCCGCTTCTATCACCTGCTCACTGGTTAAGTCGCTTAGCTTCACATTGGCAGCCTCGCCCAAAACCTCTTCAACGGTGTCCAGTTTTTCATCACTTACCGCTTCTTTTTCCTCTTTGGTATCTGATTTGGTTGATAACGGCTGTGATAATTTACAACCATCGCGATAAAGCGCATTGGCTTTTAAACCTAATTTCCATGATAGCTCGTAACAATCTTTTATCTCATCAACGTTCGCCTCGTTGGGCAGGTTGATGGTTTTCGAGATAGCACCGGACAGGAACGGTTGTGCCGCCGCCATCATTTTTATATGCCCGTGCGAGTGGATATATCGCTCGCCTTTTGCACCGCATTTATTGGCACAATCAAATATTGGGTAATGCTCTGTTTTTAAATAAGGGGCACCCTCAATGGTCATGGTGCCGCAGATGTATTCATTAGCTTCGGCAATTTCTTTGCGGCTAAAGCCTAATGCTCTTAATACATTAAAATCAGGTGCGTTGTATTGTTCGGGCTTAAAACCAAGACGTTTAAAACAGTCTTCACCCATCGTCCATATGTTAAATGCAAAGCCGATCTCAAAAGCAGCCATCAGGCCTTTATCCAGTTTTTCCAGCTCGTCACCCGTAAAGCCTTTGGCTTTTAACGTTTCGATATTAATATACGGAGCGCCTTTTAAAGTGGCTGCGCCTTTTGCATAATTTACAATAGCGGTAACCTCATGTTCAGCATAACCTAAATTGCTCAATGCTTCGGGTACTGCCTGGTTAATGATCTTGAAGTAACCACCGCCCGATAGTTTTTTAAATTTCACCAATGCAAAATCTGGCTCGATACCTGTAGTATCGCAATCCATTACCAAACCGATGGTGCCTGTTGGGGCAATAACAGTAGTTTGCGCGTTGCGATAGCCATATTGCTCACCCATTTCAACGGCCTTATCCCAGGCGTTACAGGCGGCAGACAAAAGATAATCGGGACAATCAGCCTGCTCAATTCCCGGAGGGGCAATTTCTAAGCCTTCGTAATTACCTGTAGAGTTATAAGCTGCATAGCGGTGGTTGCGCATTACGCGCAGCATGTGTTCTTTATTATCGTTATAGCGGCTAAAAGTGCCCAGCTCCCTGGCCATTTCTGCAGAGGTTGCGTAGGCAGTACCTGTCATAATAGCGGTAATAGCGCCACCTATTGCACGGGCCTTGTTGCTATCGTAAGGAATCCCGTTTACCATTAAAGCCGAACCAAGGTTAGCATAGCCAAGACCCAATGTGCGGTAGTCATATGATAATTGTGCGACTTCCTTAGATGGGAACTGCGCCATTAATACGGAGATCTCTAATACGATGGTCCAGATGCGGCAGGCATGTTCAAAGCCCTTTACATCAAAAATGCGTGTTTTGGCGTCAAAAAAATGTGCCAGGTTGATGGATGCCAGGTTACAGGCAGTATTATCCAAAAACATATATTCCGAACACGGGTTGGATGCATTGATCCTTCCGCCTTCAGGGCAAGTATGCCATTCGTTTATGGTGCTGTCAAACTGTACACCCGGATCAGCACAGGCCCAGGCTGCAAAGGCAATATCGTCCCATAATTTTTGTGATGAAATTGATTTAACAGCTTTGCCTGTCATCCTGCTGGTTAAATCCCAGGGCTTGCCATCTTTTAAAGCTTTAAAAAAAATGTTAGGAATGCGCACCGAGTTATTTGAGTTTTGCCCGGATACGGTTTTATAAGCCTCACCCTCATAATCAGACGAATATCCGGCAGCAATCAATACGGCTACTTTTTTTTCTTCCTCAACCTTCCAGTTTACAAAGCCTTCTATTTCGGGATGATCCAGGTCCAGGCAAACCATTTTAGCAGCCCGGCGGGTAGTTCCGCCTGATTTAATGGCGCCGGCGGCTCTGTCGCCTATCTTTAAGAACGACATTAATCCTGATGAGTAACCACCACCCGAAAGCTTTTCATTATCGCCCCTGATCTTTGAATAATTGGTGCCAACACCCGATCCGTATTTAAAGATCCTTGCTTCACGCACCCACAGATCCATAATACCACCTTCATTCACCAAATCATCATCTACCGAAAGAATAAAACAGGCATGCGGCTGCGGGCGCTCATAAGCAGAAGTTGATTTGCTCAGTTCTTCCGTTATTGGGTCAACATAATAATGCCCTTGCGGCTTTCCGGTTATACCGTACGAGTTATGCAGCCCGGTGTTAAACCACTGCGGCGAGTTTGGTGCAGCCAACTGCCCTGTAATGGTATAAACTATTTCATCATAAAAGATCTCAGCATCGGCCGGGGTGGCAAAATAGCCGTAGCGCACGCCCCATTCTTTCCAGCATTTGGCCATGCGGTTGGCAACCTGTTTAATGCTTTTTTCAGATCCTGTGGTGCCGTCAGGTAATGGTACACCGGCCTTTCGGAAATATTTTTGCGCCAATATATCAGTGGCAACCTGGCTCCACGTTGCAGGCACTTCCACATCGTTCATTTCAAATACGGCGTCGCCTGATGGATTGCGGATCACTGATGATCGTTTTTCATATTTAAACAGGTCAAAAACGCTGATCCCTTCTTTAGTGAAATGCCTTTCAACTTTTAATCCTTTGTTGTTTTCGGTGGTTGTTTTTTTGTAGATGTCGTCTCCC
Source organism: Mucilaginibacter sp. (assembly GCA_028287925.1). Taxonomy (GTDB): domain Bacteria; phylum Bacteroidota; class Bacteroidia; order Sphingobacteriales; family Sphingobacteriaceae; genus Mucilaginibacter. The sequence continues at coordinate 9,576 of JAQBOS010000538.1, forward strand.
ATATCAGTACATGTGTAGTAAGCAGAATAGCCGTTTAAAAAACTTAAGGGGTTTTACGTAAAGCTACATATACATGGCAATGGAATTCAATTCAGAGTTTTCCACACAGTGTGAACAAGGGCCACTTTACAGCGCAATTAATGCCAAATAGTTAGTTCACAGTATATTAATTGTGTTGAAAAGTGTTTTTAAGCAACGGCGCCGCGAATCGCATTCACCCAAAACTTATTCAAATAGCAGGATAAAGGGCAGCTCAAATTCATAAAGTAATATTTTGAGGCGAGTCAAATTAGCCCGTCTTGTACAAATCATTAAAATTGCAGAATTTAGTAGTTCATAACACTAACACATTAAATATGAAAAAGCTATTATTTATTGCATCATTCATCATAATAGGTTTTGGCTTAAAAGCACAAACCGCAGTCGCTCCTGTAAAGCTAACCGATACCGCTAAACTATATCATCCCGAAGCCGATGCTAAGGCTGATATTGTGAACGCGGTTAAAAAAGCAGCAGCCGAACATAAAAATGTATTACTGCAAATTGGCGGCAACTGGTGTATCTGGTGCATCCGTTTTAACGACCTGGTTACCCGTGATCCTGATCTTAATAAATATGTGCGCGATAATTATGTTATTGTACACGTAAATTACAGCAAAGAAAACACTAACGATGAGGTGCTGGCTGAACTTGGTTATCCGCAGCGCTTTGGTTTCCCTGTATTTGTAGTACTTGATGATAAGGGGAACAGGCTTAATACCGAAAACTCAAGCTACCTGGAAGAAGGCAAGGGGCACAGTAAAGAAAAGGTAATGGGATTTTTTAAAGATTGGTCGCCGACGGCAATTGACCCGAAGAGTTATGAGAAAGCGAAATAAGATATTGATCTATTCCAGCGGGCTGTGTCCTCACAGCTTGCCACAGGTGGTGTACTTTTTTATTGTGTCGAACCAATTAGTATTATATATTTACAAAAAGATAATACTAATTAAACTTTGGCTTCGTTATTGTAGTCCTAATTACGTATAACAAAAAAGTTACAATATGAAAACTTTAAGAATTTGCTGGGATTATTACTTCGCTAACCTAAATAAGTTACGGGTTAAGGCCTGCCAGGCGGAGGTTTACTGAAGAAGTTGAAAGGTTTTAAAGTTGAAAGGTTGTAATGTTGGAGAAAAAACTTAGAAGTTAACTTTCCAACATTAC
>JAQBOS010000629.1 GCA_028287925.1 Mucilaginibacter sp.
AGCGTTACGGCCACGATAATGTATGCCTGTGCCGCATCCAAAAACCGGGCGCGTTTTTGCACTTCACATTCGAAGGCAACAGCGCCGAGCGCCTTCACTTGCTCAGCCGCACAGCCGCAGACCGTGAGCAACTGGCCGATAAAATAGCCACCCTCTCCGCCAAAGGCTTTAGCCAGCGTGATATCTCCCAACAGTTGAACATCGGCCTGGCAACAGTTAACCGCCTGCTCCGATATCCCGATCCCCCAATGACCAATGACGTAATGACTAATGACCAACATGCAGATGCACTAATGACCAATGACGTAATGACCAATGACCAAATTGGATGTGCAGATATGCAGATGCGTGGATGTGCGGATGGGGAAGAATGTGCAGATGGGGACGTACACGGAGATGCACTAATGACCAATGACATAATGACCAATGACCAGAAAAAAGCGGCGGCCTTGTGCGATTCCCTCCCCTGGGAGGGTAGGGAGGGGTATTCGGAGCCGATAATTACGTATGAAGAAAGGGCTGATGGGGAGCACACACCCGCGCAGTTTATCCAGTCCCCACTAATGACTAATGACCAAAAAGAGGCAACGCAGCATATAAAGTTAAACCCCGATTGCGACCGGAAAACATCAACAATTGATAAACTACTCACGCCGGAACTGCTGGATCAAATATTACGGACGACGACGTGCGAAAAAGCGTCTGCACAAATCCCCTTCCCTCCAGACTACCTTGCTCCCACATCTGCAAAACAATCATGACGATCTGCCCCATCGGGGCTACCGCTTTGTAGAAAAATAAACGCTTGATTTTGTGCCTCGTCGAGGCTACCCTTATACATTAATGCCCGGTTATCTTGCTGGCGGAGGGCAGCACCTAACGGAGCTGTTGGCTGATTATTTGATATTTCTACAAAGCGGTAGCGCCTAAGGCGCATAAAAACTTGTGGGTAACCTTAAACCCTTGGAAAGGCAGCGAGGAAATAAACCACGAAATCCCCATGGCGTCATTATAAGGAACGAAGCAAACTCTGCACAGGACAATCAACGATGGAGAATGCTTTTGGCGTGGAAAGCGCCGGATGCATGGTGGCTACATAGCAGGCGAGAGCACGAGTAGCCAACCTCTTTTGGCTTGCCCGGGTACTAGTGCAGAATTGGGAAATTAGGTCGGAAACACGTAGTTCATTACCCTTTAATTATTCAACAGCAAAGCTATTAAAGAGATATTGTTGTTTATCTGCATGTTACCAACTATTCGCTATTTTTCAACATTACATACGTATTTGCTATATTATTTAGCATATATCGTAACTTTATTTTAAATGACAGCAGAAGGTCCTGATACAGATGATAAATTAAAAATAACCGTAAGCGGAACAGTTAGTGGTGTCTGCACTATAGCTGGGCTAATCATAAAATTTTCAGTTGAAACATGCGATAATACGCTTTTGAAGATTCTTGTAATTGCGTTGTTCAGTTTAGCATTAATTCTAGCGATTTATATTTTCAACCATTTCCTTACCGGATTACCAAATTTTTTAAAATATGTAGTCTATCTGGCGTGCATTATTTTTTATTTTCTTTTATCTGCTTATGTCTACACTAAAAAATGTGTAGTGCCACATAAGGAAGTGACAGAGATAAGGCAAGGCAACGTTGATAACACTGTACATGCGGACAACAGTAAAAACTATTATTCATTAAAGCAGACTCAGCGGACTCTTAAAAACAAGGATCTCGCAATGATTGTCAAACAGATACCTGTGAAACAAGCAAGAATATTGGTTCAATACCTGAAAAACAAGCCGATAGATACCATGTTATCAAATCAAATAGTTAATAGATTAACACAAATAGGTTACTTGGATGTCCACCTTTCTCCAGCTACCAACTTGCCGGATATTTTAACAACAGGCAAGATGACTGTTTTAAAAAACACAATTGATACCCTAACTGTTTATAAAATAATAGTAAATCCACAGCAATAAAATTAATATGAATAAGATACTCACCTTCCTACTGCTTGCAAGTGTTTCAGCTAATGGTCAAACTCTGACATCAGCTAGTCCAAATCCAATGACGTTTGCCGGACTTCTAAATAGCGTGTCGTCTACCCCATCCTTCACTATAACCGGTTCACCAAATACTATACTGATGGATACAGCTTTGATGAATGCCATGAAAGCAGCATCAGATACCCATAACAAAGCGCAGCAATTCAAGCCAGTATTTTCCGATTATGTAGTTTTACCCAATAGAAAAGGCGGTAATTTCGAGATTCTGGATCATGAAGCCACGAAGATTGATGGCTCCATAGTCGATCTTACCAAATACGTATTGAGCAATGCTTATTCTAATAAGATTCCAGCTGGTCCAAATAATGGGGCCATTAAAATCCAGCATGCGATTTATGAAGAAACAATAACAGGAACAGGAAATATTCCCTGGTTTACAACAGTTGCACCCGAGCCGGGAGGTAGAACAAGTTTACAGATCAACACTTATGCAAATCTAATGCTTACCAATTATAATGGTGCCTATCAAATCAATACACCCGATGGTAACTCGCTTGAACTTGCTACCACAGCAGCTGGAGGGCAAGTGGGCTGGACCAAAGTCGACAGCACATCAAAGTTATTTTTGGGAGCTAATTACGTTTCCTTACCTGGACATTTGGAAGTTAAAGGTTTGATAACTGCCGCCACTGGTTTGTCAGTTGGTGATTCCAAAACATCAACGCTTAATATGTCCTCCACCACCATCTCGTTTATCAGTAGTTATTCAAACCTCGCCCCAAATAATGACAATCACTGGAAAGATGCCTTTGTGTTAACCGCAAACGGTGCAGATGGTATCATTGTAAACAGCCTTAGCACGATGGACGGCCACGGTGGTATGATCCGATTTGCAACCAATTCACAGGTTATGGCATCATTTACAACCAACGGTATTGTTGTAGGTGAAGGCTTTCCTGGTTCGTCTGCCGTGTTAACGCTTAGAAGCACAAATAAAGGATTTATGCCACCCAAAATGTCTAACACACAAATATTTGCAATTAACAACCCTGAAGAAGGCACAGAGGTATATAGTTTAGATGAGCATGCACCTATCTTCTACAATGGTACAAACTGGATCCAACCCAGCCATTTTAAAGTGTTACAACGTCTATATAGTCCTGCAAACTAAGCACTGGTTTTTAACAGAGATTTAAAATCAAACATCGATAGGCCAACATCGCATTCCGTAGTCGAAAACGGAAAGCGGAGAACGAGCGAAATGCCGAGCTTTTTAGTTGATATGAAAGAATTCAAACATGAATCATACACTATCGAACTTATAACCAAACTGCTATTTATCAATAATTACTAAAATGGAAAAATTATTGATAATCAGTCGAGTATCTTTACATTATGAAATTGAAGCTACTAAGGCTTGTATCAATAATTACTGTTCTACTTTTAAGTAAACCTGCTATTGGCCAAGAAAAATATCAAGGCCCTATTGATGATAACACCTATTTGAGTACAGTTAGGATTACTAAAGCCTCCCAGGAGAAAATTAGCGTTAAGCAAAAAAAGAAAACCATTGTCGTTGATTCCTTAATTGTTTCCGCAGGTACGGGTTTTTTTGTTTTTAGAAGAATGCCAGATGCGACTTCTCGGATATTTTTGGTGACGAACAAACATATGATAGGAAGTTGGTCACTAAATGATAGTTTAGTAACAGCAAAGAATGTTTTCGTCGGATTTTACACCAAAAACGGACTATTCAAAAATATCACAATATCGTTGAATGACGCGACAGGAAAAATTGCACCATACGTGCATCCGTATCCAAATCAAGTAGTGGATGTCGTCGTCATTGATATTACTAGTTTCTTGTCAGATATTGCCCTTAGTGATGTTGCACTATTTGGCATTCCCATAGAAAATTTAGTTTCCCTGGCTAATTTAAATTTGTGTAATATTTATACCGGTAGCCAAGTTCTTATAGCCGGGTATCCGTCAGGAATTGGCATAGCTTCGCAAAGTAGGCCTATAATTAAATCTGCAATCATATCATCACCTTTGACAACGATTGATATTATCATAACAATAGAAAACAGAAACCATCAAGCGGTAATGAATAGCCTTTACGGTAAAATCATACTGATAGATGGTTATATAGTAGGTGGGAATAGTGGGGGGCCCGTTTTTACTCCAAGAGATAAGATTATTTCGGACCCTAAAGTTAATTTAGGACAAGTTAACTATGTGATAGGTATCGTTTCTTCTGTCTACAACAACACGGGGGTCAGCGTGCTTTATTCCTCAGATTATATTAAAGATTTGATTTATCAGTATACAAAAAATTAGAATAACTATAATCATTGGGAGAAATAATAAATCGGTAAATCTCCCCTCCTCTAGCGCTAGGTGTGCCGTGAATTACAAGCCTGAGTATAAAGGTAAGTAAATGTTGTATAAAAGATGGCAGTAGGCCTACCACAGTCGTTGTGCAAGCAGAGGCTGTAAACCGCCTCTCGGTGCTTGATTAGTAATAACCAGGTTTTTCCGTTCCCGCAGGGTCTCGCATCGCGGACCCTGCGCTGTATGAAGCCCACTGAGCCATAATCCTTGCGGCAATGTCACCCCAAAAACTCCCTGTAATCGGTAATCTTGACAAACGGATGCGGTTTATCATCATGGTAAAAGCAACCCTGCTATAGGATTAATCTGTAAATTCTGTGTAAAGGTTCCATCTGCCGCTAACGGGAATCGTGATGAAAATATAGGGAGTGTTGCATTATATTTCGAAGTGCCGTCTGGCGAATAGATGGCGGGTTTTTACATCCCATTGGCGCGATACATCGCAGGGTCCGCGATGCGAGACCCTGCTGGGACGGGAGTATTAATATCCTCCTCTTGTCATTGCGAGGTACGAAGCAATCGCGAACTATGCATATTCGCTATGCAAATGGTCAAGCATATTTCGCGATTGCCACGCTGCGCTCGCAATGACAAGAAGGCTCACCCCAACACCTCCTCCAAAACCTCATGCGATTTAATATTCCCAAACCCTTCAATATGCAGGGCATAATATTCCAACAGCTTACTGATCAGGTATCGGCGTTCGTCATTGCTTAGTTTTACAGCAGCAATGTTTTCAAACGTGCTTTGCAATAACACAGTGAAGTTTTGCGTATGCGGTGGCGAAAGGTATAAAACAGTATCGGGTTTATACTTGCTGAAAACCCCGTTCTTCAAATCAAAATAATCAGCTTCGCCGGCAAGGTAACGATCAGGATAAAAGCCCAGGAAGCGGGTAAGCCTGATCAAAAACAGCAAATGAAAATTGGCAAGCCCTTCGGTTTGGTGATCAAGCCATTCAATAGCGCAAAAAGCAAAATCAAATAACTGCTCATCGGCCGATTGCTGCTTAATAGCTTTATAAAGCACCTCGTTCAAAAACATAGCCACGCTGCTCTTAATAACATCATAGGGTATGGCTAACAAAGGAGGGGAGTTTTTAAGCTCTTTTATGCGTTGCACATTGCCTGTTTCCTTGTGATAAACTATCATGTCAAGCAGGTGCAGCGGCTGCAGCATGTTCCGGCTTATTTTGGCTTTAGGCTTTTTTGCCCCGTTAACCATGTACGATTGCAGCCCGAACTTCTCAGTAAAAACCTGTACGACTACGCTGCTTTCGCCGTAATCGGTAGTTTTAAATACTATGCCGCGGGTTTTATGCAGCATGGCTTATCAGCAATAATAGTTTTGGTAAAAAAATAATGATCCCGGTAATAAGGGCAAATGCGGCAGCAATAACAACAGCGCCCGCCGCCAGATCCTTTATCCGGCCCGCTTTTTCATTATAGCCGGGAGAAACAAGGTCTACCAGTGTCTCGATCATGGTATTAAAGATCTCGGTAACCAGCACTATGGTAATGCAAAGCATCAGCCATTGCCATTCGCTTGTTGCTATGTGTAAAAAATAGCCCAGCAGCAAGGCAATTGCAGTTGCAAACAAATGAATCCTGAAATTTAGCTGACTTGTGGTAGCATAAGCCACCCCTTTAAATGCATAACCAAAGCTGCGGATAAGTTTTTTCATTTATTATTTTTTTCAAATCAGGAGGAAGTAACTTACAAAACATCTGCATAAAAAAACCGTTCAATGTCGTAATGTTGAACGGTCTTAATAATGCGAATGAATTTTTTTATTTAAGCCAATAGCCAATAATTATTCCAATAATACCATAGGCCCATTTTATTTTATCACTACTATTTGGTTCTGTAGCTATTAAATAAATAGCAAATAAGCCTAATACAACAGTTACACCAGTTTGAACCCTGATTTTTGCTTTGGATGCAGGTGTCATTTATTTGCTAAATGCTTTGATCAACCTTTTTATATTTTCTCCAAAATATACATTATGAGTTACTTCATCATCCTCATCAATCTCAATATTCGTCTTTTTGGGTGTAACAATCTCACCACCTATTTTTTTTATATAAATAGATACATCATTAGTCTTACCTTCTGGTATTTTAACCGTTAATGTAGTCATACAAGTATTTCAATTAAGTTTAATACAAATATATTACTTTTTTTTAATACAAAGTTTTGGATTTTATTATTTAAAACCCGGGTGACTGACTTTATAAATGAGTCTTTTTACTTCAAGTTCATTCATCAAATTTTCACATCTTCAAATTCAAACTGCAAATCTGCACATAATCTCGTAGTTTAGCCCCCCTGATATGCTATTGTAAATGATCTGGAAAAAGCTCGCTGATCTTATTTTAAAAAACCGGCTCCTGGTATTAGGCCTCATTGTTTTGTCGAGCCTTTTTATGGGCTACCAGGCAAGTAAGGTGCGGATAACTTTCAACGGCGGTAAGGTGCTGCCTGTAACCGATTCTGCCTACATCAGGTACACGCAGTTTAAACAAATGTTTGGGCAGGATGCCAATACTATGGTGATTGGCTTTAAATCGCCAAAGATCTTTGATAAAGATGTTTATAACGATTGGTATACGATAGCCAATAACGTAAAAAAAATAAAAGGCATTAATGGTGTTATATCGGTAGCCAACGTATATGATATTACCAAAGATACATTGCAGCATAAGTATGTATTAAAGCCGTTAACCCCCGGTTTGCTTGCAAGTGATAAAGCCGCCGATAGTGTAAAACAGAAATTTCTTTCCCTGCCATTTTATAAAGGACTTGTTTTGAGCGATGACGGGCAGTCAACCTTAATGGCTGTTAGTTTTGATGGCAAAATAATAAACACACCCAAACGTGTCCCTATTTTAAATACGATATTAAAGTATGGTAAGCAGTTTGAACAGAAACACCAGATCCAGGTACATTATTCTGGTTTACCATTGATCCGCACCGTAGCCGGCGACCTGATCAAGAATGAGTTTGTGCTGTTTCTCGGCTTATCGTTATTAATTACCATCAGCATCCTTATATTAATATTCCGCTCGTTTTACGCGGTATTTTTTCCGGTTGTTGTGGTATTGCTTGGCGTTACCTTTAGCCTGGGAATCTTGGTGCTTATGCATTATGAAATTACCATACTTACGGGTATAATGCCATCTCTTGTAGTAATAATAGGGATCCCAAACAGTTTGTTTATTTTAAATAATTACTATTACGAGTATGCCCTTACCGGTGATAAAATGCAAGCGCTGCATTCTACAATTGCGAAGGCGGGCATTACTACTTTTGTTGCAAATATTACTACTGCAATTGGTTTTGCCGTGCTATGCCTCACCAACAGCGAGCTGCTGATCCAGTTTGGTATGGTGGCATCAACCAGCATTATGGTAACATTTGCCTTGAGCATTATCCTGGTGCCCATTATTTTTAGCTATTTACCAAAACCTAAAGACAGGCAAAGCAAAATAAAGGACCGCAGGCTGACACAGGGAATTTTAAAACGGCTTGACTATGTTGTACATAATCATCGCAGCGCAATTTACACGGTAACTATAGTACTTGTAATTATATGCACTTATGGTATAAGCAGGATAAACGTGAACAGTTACGTGGTTGACGACCTGCCCAAATCAAATAATACTTTGGCAGATCTCAGGTTTTTTGAAGCCAACTTTAAGGGCGTTTTACCGCTGGAAGTAAGCATTGATACCAAAAGAAAAAACGGGGTGATGAACAATGCGGTTATCCGTAAGATTGAAAAGCTGGAGAAGCTGATTTCATCTAAACCCCAATTTAGCCGGTCATTATCATTAACCCAGGGACTGAAATTTTTAACGCAGTCGTTTTATGGGGGTAACCCGGCCTATTATCGTTTACCCAGTGGAATGGAACAGGGCTTTATTTTAAGCTACGCAGGCAACTCGGGTAAGAGCAGCGATATGCTTAAAAATTACCTTGATAGTACCCGCCGGTTTACCAGGGTTACTTTTGAGATGATTGACATAGGATCAAGCAAGATGAATACGGTGCTTGCCGATCTGCAGCCGGGTATTGATTCTATATTCAATCCTAAAAAGTATCATGTAGAATTAACCGGGTCGAGCATTATATTTATAAAAGGTGCTAATTACATGGTTAAAAACCTGTACGAGAGCCTTGCCTGGGCTATATTTTTAATAGCCGGTGTAATGTGGGTATTGTTCAGGGGAGTAAAAATGATAGCCGTATCCCTGCTGCCAAATTTGATCCCGCTGGTTATTACAGCAGGAATTATGGGATTTTTCGGCATTGCGCTTAAACCATCGAGCATACTTATTTTTAGTATAGCCATGGGTATCTCGTCTGATCAAACCATTTACTTTATAACCCGGTACAGGCAGGAACTAAAGAGTACCAAAAAGAGTATCTCCGTTATAGTTTCAGATACAATCCGCGAAACAGGGATCAGCATGATCTATATTGCCACCATATTATTTTTCGGCTTCGGCATATTTGCTGCATCGACGTTTGGCGGTACACAGGCATTAGGGATCCTGCTTTCAGTAACGCTTTTGGTATCAATGATAAGTAATTTGACTTTGTTGCCGGCGTTTTTATTGAGTATAGAGAAGAGGAAATTGAAGAAGGCAAGTTGATTAAGTTGATTGAGAGAGTGGTTGATTAAGTTGAATAAAAATTAAATCTGATAAATCTTTTAGCTTAATAAGATATTGCCACTAAATTTAACTTAATCAACCCAATCCAACTCAATCAACTCAAAAAATGAATCTACATCTTACCAACAAAGTAGCGATAGTACTGGCAGCCAGTAAAGGTCTTGGTAAAGCTATAGCTATATCCTTATCTGCCGAAGGCGCAAAAGTTATTATTGGCTCCCGCGATGAGGCAGAGCTTAATAAAGCTGCTGCTGAGATCCAAAAGCTTACTGGCAATGAAGTTGTTGCTATTGCTGTTGATGTTTCAAATGGCGATGAGATCAAACTTTTTATTGAGCAGGCTGCTGCCAAGTTTGGACGGATAGATATTTTGCTGAACAATGCCGGTGGCCCGCCATTTAATAAGTTCGAAAATTTTGATGACAATGCCTGGCAAAAGGCTTTTGAGCTTAACCTGCTTAGCGTTGCGCGTACCAGCCGCCTGGTACTGCCACATATGCAAAAAACAGGGAGTGGTCGAATTATCAATATCATTAGCGGCTCGGTAAAGGCGGTGCTGGCAAGCTCTGTACTGTCAACCAGCATGCGAATGGGCGTTGTAGGCATGGCTAAATTAATGGCCGATGAGTTTGGGCCTTATAACATCACCGTAAACAATGTTGCACCCGGTATGATCCTTACTGACAGGTTGAAACATACTATTCCGCAAGGTATTGACCCTGAACAAGCCCTTACGGAAAAAGCTAAGAACATTCCTCTTGGCCGCATAGGTAAACCCGAAGAACTGGCGGCCCTTGTTGCCTTTTTGGCCTCTGAACAGGCCGCCTATATAAGTGGTACCACTATACAGGTTGATGGCGGGGCAAACCGGAGCATTTTTTAATAATTTAAATCTCAGGTTTTATTTAATCCATGAAATTTATAGCATAGCTAAGAATAAGCCTGCCCTTTTTTATCTCCGATAGATATTATTGAATTTCAATGTGTTAATGATTTGTTAACATATGAAACACTTTAGCATAATAAAGGTTGTGACTGAGAACCTCAACGCCATTATTATGCAAAAA
>JAQBOS010000543.1 GCA_028287925.1 Mucilaginibacter sp.
TGCCGTAACAAATACCGACGGTTCCTTCCAGATAGTTATCCGGAATGGTAAATACCTGGTGTTTTCATTTGTGGGATATGATCCGCAGGAGGTCGAAATTGACGGCACTACACAGTTCAACATCAGCCTGAAACCATCTGGCAATGCACTGAACGAAGTGCAGATCGTAGGATCGCGCAATGCTAACCGGACTAAAATAAATTCAGCATCCCCGGTTGATGTGATCGATATTAAACCGCTGCTTGAATCATCGCCGCAGGTAAGCGTTACGCAGATCCTGCAATATGTTTCGCCTTCCTTTCATTCTGTTAACGGAAGTAATGCGGGTGATGCAGGTTCAGCATTAAGCCTTGCACAACTACGCGGATTAGGCCCCGACCAGGTTTTGGTTTTGGTAAATGGCAAACGCAGGCATAAAAGCGCTAATGTAAACTATGGCGGTTTGGGCAATGGTTCAACCGGGTACGATCTGAACAGCATCCCAACCGGGTCAATTGACAGGATTGAAATATTAAGAGATGGCGCAGCAGCACAATACGGCTCTGATGCTATTGCAGGGGTTATCAATATCGTTCTGAAAAAGAATACCGGCGACCTGGTGGTCAATTCAACCGGGAGCGTACGTAAAAGAGGCGATGGGGCTGTTACCCGTACCAATGCAAATTATGGCGTAGCAATAGGTGATAACGGCGGGTATATAAACACAACTGTTGAATATGGTACCCAGGCGATAGCTTTACCTGCTGGTAATTCAACTGCAGGCTTATATAACGGGCCAATATATGGCGGAGGCGCTAACACCCGTGGGTATGATGCCATATATACCCAGGCAATTGATGAGGCTATTTTAAAAGCCAGGGGTATTGACCGTCACTTTTTTGATCAGCGTGGTGGCGGTGCGAATGCCGGGCAGGATGCGCTTTTGTTTTTTAATGCGGCAGTACCGCTAAAGCAATCGGCCGAGATCTATGCGTTTGGTGGTATCAGCAGCCGCAATTCACAGTTTACCGCTACCTATCGTTTACCGGGATGGACCTCAAGAAATAATAATTTTATTTACCCCGATGGTTTTTTGCCTGCCATGGAAAATAATATTGTTGATGCATCACTGGCAACAGGTATAAGGGGAAAAGTTAACGGCTGGAATGTAGATCTGTCTAACGTTTACGGGAAAAATAATTTCGGCAACCGGGTTGATAATTCATTGAATGCCAGTCTTGGCTTAACCAGCCCCACCAGTTTTGATGATGGCAGCTATAATGCCAGTCAGAATACAGCCAGCTTAGACTTTTCACGTTATTTTAATAAAGTTTTGAAAGGGCTTAATATTGCCTTTGGTGTACAGGATAGGGTGGAGTCGTTCCAGATAAAAGCGGGGGAGCTGGCATCATACCAAAAAGGCGACCAGCGCAATATTTATAATGTTGATACCACAGCAAGCGGGATAACCTATTTATCATCAGCAGGAACTACTTCACTAAACGGGCTTGCTGCAGGCTCGCAGGTACACCTGGGTTTTCAGCCTTCAAATGCGGTTAGTGTTAGCCGTTCCATTACGGCTGGTTATGCCGATGTGGAGCTGAATGTTACCCAGGCATGGCTGGTATCGGCAGCAGGTCGTGAAGAGTATTATACTGATTTTGGTAACGTATTTACCTATAAAGTTGCCAGCAGGTACAGCTTTGACAGGTGGCTTAACGTCCGCGGATCAATAAATACGGGCTTTAGGGCGCCAGATCTGGCCCAGTCATATTACACTTCTATTTCAACCACTTTTCAACAAGGAAGAGGAGTAGATATTCTAACAGCATCAAACCAAAGCGCGGCTGCAAGGGCCCTGGGGATCCCCAAGCTTTCGCCTGAACGATCAAAAGGATATGCACTGGGATTAACTTCAGAGCCTATTGGCAATGTGGAAATAACGGTAGATGCTTACCAGATTGATGTTGCCAACAGGATAGGTAATACCGGCAACTTTACATCAACTGATAACAACTTACCTGCCGATGTGAAAAACCTTTTTCAGCAAACAGGAGCTGCACAGGCCAATTTTTTTTACAATGAGTTTAGCACACGTACCCGCGGGATTGAGTTTACCGGCAGCTATAAGGTATTGCTGAATAACGGGACCATCACATTTTTAGCAGGCGGCAACTTTGATAAAAATACGGTAACAAAAGTAAACACGCCGAAAGGGCTTGATGCTTATAAAAATGTTATTTTAAGCGCATCAGAGCGCGCCAGGGTAACTACCAATATCCCTGCCCAAAAAATTAATTTCCAGGGCATTTACAGCACAGGTAAATATACCTTTTTGGCGCGCACCGTTTATTTTGGCAAGGTTACAACGGCCACATTGTTAAGCGCCGCTGATCCGTTAAATCCTGTTTATTATTATCAGAATTTACACGCAATTTGGGTAACCGATATCTCTGCGGGCTATAAGTTCACTTCAAAATTACAGGGTACTATTGGCGTTAATAACCTGTTTAACATACTGGGCGACTACAGCAGCCCGGTGATAGCCGGCCTCAGAAATCCAACTGTTGTCGGTATCCAAAACGGCAATGCAGGCATTCAGCCATTTATAAGATTAACAGCTCATTTATAATCTGCAAAATTCTTAATTATCATGAAAAAAATTTATTCCATTATAAAATCAGTCATAATCCCGGTAATTGCATTGTTCCTTACAACCTCATGCAAAAAAACTGACTATTTAAATATCAATGCTGCTGACCGGGCGCCATTGGTAGCGCACATAAGTTTTGTTAACGCGCTCAATACCAACGGCGGTGTACAGTTTTGGACGTATATTACCCAGGTTACCAAAACGCTTGTGCCGCTAAATGGCTACACCCCATACCTTGATGCGCAGTATGGTGATGTACAGATAAACGTTACCCAGGGAACCAATACCTCGTACATCGCATCGCGTGAGTTTGGCAACAGCGCTACATTTACCGCCACAGGCGGCCCTAATGGCCCTATAGCTACCTATTATCACACTGTGTTTGCTATAAAAAATGCAAAAGCAACTGCCGACTCGCTCATTCTTTTTTATGACGATCTTACTGCTCCTGCAAGTGGTAAAGCCAAGGTGAGGTTTGTAAATCTTGCTTCCGGCACACCAGCCGTCGATTTTGGAATAACAGGCCAAACCAACGCGTTATTTACAAATACAGCATATGGAAGGGCAGGAGGATCAGTTTTATCGGGCAGTGGGTTAAACGCGTTTTCATTGGGTCCGTTTATTTCTGTTGATGCAGGTACGGTTAGCTTTAGTGTTTTAAAAACAAACAATCAATCTGCAATTACTTTGGTAAATGATCCGTTAAAAAATATTACACTTCAGGCAGGTAAAATTTACACCATTTATATAAATGGTACACCCGGCAGTGCCGATATTAGTGCTACCATAATAACGCATAATTAAATAAAGAAACCTATTAAAGGTGAATTTGGATGTGAAATGAAACTGTTCCGGATTATTCCGGGCAGTTTCTTAAATTTAAACAAGTTTATAAACTAAAAGATACCATCATGAAAACAACTAACCGCAGGGCGTTTCTTGAAACAACGCTAAAAACCACCATGGCTGTTGCAATAGGCGGCCCCTTAATTTTAAGCAGTACAGAAGTATTTGCCGGAGACAGACCGGTAAATCCATCCACAGGCTTTGCCGATGCGCTGAAATTTGCACAGGTGCCCCTGGGATTTGATTACAAAGCTTTGGAACCCAGCATTGATGCCTTAACCATGGAGATCCATTATACAAAACATCATACTGCTTATATAAAGAACGTTAATGATGCTATTGCTACAGATAAACTGAGCTTTTCAAGTGAAAAGGAGTTTTTTGACAATGCATCAAAATTATCAGCCAAAGCCCGTAATAATGGCGGCGGGGCCTGGAACCATAACTTTTTTTGGCAGAGCTTAACCCCGGCAGCGTCATCAAAGTTTGACGGAAAGATAAAAGATGCAATAACCGCAAACTTTGGCAGTGCCGATCAATTTAAAGAAGCATTTAAAAAAGAAGCGCTTGCCCGTTTTGGCTCAGGCTGGGTATGGCTGATCAGCGATAGCGGCAAATTAAAAATAGCATCAACCGCAAACCAGGATAACCCGCTATTTGATAATGCAACGGTAAAGGGAACTCCATTATTAGCTTTGGATGTTTGGGAACATGCTTATTATTTAAAATACCAGAACAGGCGCAATGAATATATTGATGGCTGGTGGAATGTAGTTAACTGGAACGAGGTTAATAAAAGATTGAGATAGATAAACTCGGGAAAGCCCAACGTTATACTTTTTTAATTTTAGTGTAAGTTTAATATTTGTTATTAATTCCATAGGAATTATAGGATATATTTGCCCCCAATATTAAATGATCGAGCTAAAAAATATAACTAAAACATTTACCAAAAAGCACAGCCAGGTAACTGCCCTGTCAAATGTTTCACTGATTGTGCCGCAGGGCAGGATCCTGGGAGTGGTGGGTGCATCAGGTGCCGGTAAAAGTACGCTGATCCGTTGTGTTAACTTATTGGAGAAACCAACAAAAGGAGAGGTTATTGTCAATGGTCAAAATCTCACCAGTCTTTCATCGGCCGAGCTTGCAAAAGCCAGGAGGCATATAGGCATGATCTTCCAGCATTTTAACTTGCTGTCGTCAAGAACCGTTTTTGAAAACATAGCATTTCCGCTTGAATTGGATAATACGCCTAAATCGGAAATTAAAAGGCGGGTAAACGAATTGCTGGAATTAGTTGGCCTGGAGGAAAAAGCGAACGATTATCCTGTAAATCTGTCCGGCGGGCAAAAGCAAAGGGTAGCCATTGCAAGAACACTGGCCAGCAACCCCAAAGTGCTTTTATGTGATGAAGCAACAAGCGCCCTTGACCCTGCTACCACGAGATCAATCCTTGCACTATTAAAAGACATTAACCAGCGTTTCAATATCACCATATTGCTGATCACTCACGAAATGAATGTTGTTAAAGCCATTTGTAATGAGGTTGCGGTGATCAGCGATGGAAAGCTGATTGAACGCGGATCGGTTAGCGAAGTGTTTTCGTATCCCGAAACCAGCCTGGCAAAGCAATTTATTGCGTCATCGCTGCATGCATCATTGCCGGTTGAATATGAGCAGCGTTTAACAGCAGCACCTTCGGGTAAAAACCACCCGGTAGTGAAACTCGAATTTACAGGGCGTTCTGCTGAAGCAACTATTCTATCAGAAGCCAGCAGGCTTTTCGAAGTTGATAATAACATTATCAGCGCGCAAATGGATTATACTGGCGGGGTTAAATATGGAATAATGTTGATTGAAGTAACAGGTACTCCTGAGAATACAAAAAAGTCATTGGCTTATTATAGTAGTAAACATATTGATGTGGAGGTATTAGGCTATGTCTGAACCAATGGTGTGGATGATTTTAAGGGGATTGCTTGAAACCATAGTAATGACCTTTGTATCTGGTTTTTTTGGATTTGCTCTTGGCTTGCCAACAGGCGTATTACTTTTTATGACCCGTAAGGGCCAGGTTTCAGAAAATAGATTGCTGAACGGGGTAATTTCTATCCTGGTTAATATTTTCCGTTCTATCCCGTTTATTATTCTGATCGTATGGATGATCCCTTTTACAAGGGCCCTGGTTGGCACATCAATTGGCGTACAGGCAGCATTAGTCCCATTGAGTATTGGTGCGGCGCCTTTTATAGCAAGGATGGTTGAAAACAGCCTGGTTGAAGTTCCCAATGGGTTAATAGAAGCCGCAAGGGCAATGGGCGCAACTCCCTTGCAAATAGTTTTTAAAGTATTGCTGCCCGAGGCGCTTCCTTCCATAATCAGCAGCGCATCAATTACCCTGATAACGTTGGTTGGCTATTCGGCAATGGGCGGGGCTGTTGGCGCGGGCGGCTTAGGTCAAATTGGTTACCAGTATGGTTACGTTGGGTATGATGTGGTTGTAATGAATACGGTATTGGTTTTATTGGTAGCCCTTGTATTTCTCATTCAAATTTCCGGGGATCTCATTGCAAAAAAAGTGGATCACCGTAAATAATTTAATTAAAAACATGAACATAAAAACGTTAAGCAGTATCGCTATACTGTCAATAAGCTTAGTTGCCTGCGGCAGAAAAGCACAGGTAAACAACACAAACCATATTAAAGTAGGTGTGGAATCCGGTCCGGAATTTAAGGTAGCGGAGGCCGCTCAAAAAGTTGCAAAAGATAAATATAACCTGGATGTGGAACTGGTTCAGTTTAATGATTATGTAATGCCTAATGCTGCTTTAAGCCAGGGCGATATTGACCTTAATGTTTTTCAGAACAAACCCTACCTGGATGTGCAGGCCAAACAACGGGGCTATAAATTTGCAATCTTAGGCAATA
>JAQBOS010000591.1 GCA_028287925.1 Mucilaginibacter sp.
CTAATGCTGATAAAATTTTAATCCAGCGACAGGCATTAGCCGGGATGTTATGGAATAAACAGTTTTATTATTACGATATTAACCACTGGCTACATGGCGATCCAGCTGAACCCCGACCGCCTCAACAAAGAATAAACGCCCGCAACAGTAAGTGGACCCACTTTAATACAAGGGACATTATTTCGATGCCCGATAAATGGGAGTACCCATGGTTTGCCGCCTGGGACCTGGCATTTCACTGTATCCCGCTTGCAAAAGTTGATATGGCTTTTGCCAAAAATCAACTTAGCCTGTTAATAAAAGACTGGTATATGCATCCCAACGGCCAGTTACCGGCTTATGAATGGGATTTTAATGATGCTAATCCACCCGTGCATGCCATGGTTACGTGGAAAATATACCAGCAGGATAAAGCTGCAAATGATAATAAAGGTGATACTTACTTTTTAGAACGCATTTTTCATAAGCTGATGCTAAACTTTACCTGGTGGGTAAACCGGAAAGATGCATCGGGGAACAATATTTTTGAAGGTGGTTTTTTGGGGCTTGATAATATCGGTGTATTCGACAGGAATGCCCACCTGCCAATGGGCGAACACCTGGAACAGGCTGACGGCACGAGTTGGATGGCCATATATTCACTAAACCTGTTACGCATTGCTGCCGAGCTTGCTGAAAGTAACAAAGCCTATAATGATATAGCCAGCAAATTTTTTGAGCACTTTATATATATAGCCGGCGCCATATCAAATTTAGGACAGGATAATGAAGGCCTTTGGGATGATACTGATGGCTTTTTTTACGATCAGCTGCGTTTGCCTGACAATAGCACTCAAAAAATGCGGGTGCGAAGCGTTGTTGGACTAATCCCGCTAATAGCTGCTGAAGTGCTGGATGATAATGATATTTTGAATAATCCCATCTTTAGCAACCGGATGAAATGGTTTTCAGAAAACCGCCCTGATCTTGCTTCATTGGTATCGCGCTGGTCAGAAACCAAAACGCCGGGCAAGCACCTGGTAAGCCTGCTTCGCGGCTACCGTATGAAATCAATACTTAAGTACATGCTGGATGAAAATGAGTTTTTGAGTAAATACGGCATCCGTTCCGTTTCAAGGTATCATTTAAATAACCCGTACCATGCTGTTATTGATGGCGTTGAGTTTAGTATAAAATATACGCCTGCTGAGAGTGACAGCGGCCTGTTTGGGGGCAACAGTAACTGGCGCGGGCCAATATGGATCCCTATGAATTATATGCTGATAGAAAGCCTGCATAAATTCTTCCTTTACTATGGAGACGACTTTAAAATTGAGTGCCCTACGGGCTCCGGTAACTTTATGAACCTGCAGCAGGTGGCAAATGAGCTCTACAGCAGGATCTCAAACCTGTTTTTGAGGGATGAAGAGGGTAAAAGAGCTGTCTTTGGCAATTACCATAAAATGCAGAACGATCCGGAATTTAAGGATTATATATTATTTCATGAATATTTTGATGGCGATACCGGGCGCGGCATAGGAGCATCACACCAAACAGGGTGGACGGGGTTGATTGCTACTTGTTTGTATCAGCAAATCTAATTAGGAAGAGACGATTAAGCGTTTTGAAAACTTCGTAAGCCTGATGAGTTAGTTTCCTCCTGTAAACTTTTTATTCTCTAAAACCTCCTGAATAGAGTGGGGTAAAGCCGATAATAAGTTATAACCGGTTGAATCTTCAATACTTTTTACGGTGCATGTATAATTCATCCAGTTATTTGAAATCTTGTTATCATTTGGTGTATCAATGGCTATAACCTGGGTGTTTTCATCAATCCGGTTTAAATCGTCATTACCCTCGGGTAACACCACTACAACTTTCCAGATATGCGCAGGTACATTTATCCGCCCTTTGTCAATAGTGGTTGCAAAGCCGTTTCGTCCTGTTCCGCCGCTTCCATAAACACCCATTATAACATAAACTTCATTCCCTCTTTTTAATTTGTTCCTGCAATAGCTTTCCAAATGTTCCCACGTATGCTGATTGTTATTTGGCGCCTGCGGAATTATATTATCCATTAAAAATGTTGCTGAATTTGCATCGGTTGTGCTGGTACGGTCGCCGCTTGGGCAGTTATGCCCTTTATCAAACCCTGATCTTTTATAGCTGTTGTTGTCCACTTCGTACCAGCCGTCAGGTAACGTTTCATCCGCTCTGAAATTATTAAGCCTGTCGGTAGTTCCTACATCTTTATTACACAGGTGCCAGCTTACCCAATTGGGTTCAGCCTTATCCCTGTTATAGCTTTCAATATAATATTTATGATCGATAAGATAGTTATTGGCATTTAGAAGGTTTTTGCTTGCATTGCTGGGATTGCCCAATGCCATGTTGCTATCATCAGTTTGTTGAGGGGTATGCTGCTTACAGCTGATAGTTATTAATAAAACAAAACCTAAAAAGGCTGTTACTAAACGGTTATAACGCATTTGTGTTAATGGTGACTGTTCTAAATATCCGGGCCGAAATATAGGAATATTTAGTTTGCTTAACCCATTATGTGGATTATTTAAGAAGTTGATATACGGAAGGAAATTTTTTTGCGCTTTAATGTGTAAAAATGACACAATAATTTTTAGCTTTACTAAACCACATAAACTAATTACCAATTAACATGAATTACAACAGGCGTAAGTTTTTACAAAGTACAGGTACACTGGTACTTGGAGGGATAGCTTTATCAGGTAAAGCCAGCTCTTTTTTATCAAATATGGCCCCGCATCCGGTGGGTTTGCAACTTTTTACATTCTTTGGCATTATTGATGAAGATGTAAAAGGAACGTTAACTCAAATTGCCGCAGTAGGGTATAAAGAAATGGAGTCGGCTTTTAGTAAAAAAGGCGGCTATTATGGTATGAAACCAAAAGGATTTAAAACCATGGTTAATGATTTGGGGATGTCCTGGAAATCACACCATGTGCTGGGTGCTCCTTTTAAGTTGCCAAAGGGGTACAAAATGCCTTTGGGCGCCGATGGTAAACCTATGGTGATCCCGCCAATGATGAATTTGAGGGATAATATGCAGCAACTGGTTGATGAAGCTGCCGAAGGCGGCATCCAATACCTTGTTTGTGCTAATGCGCCCACGGGTACACTTGAGGAAATTAAATCGTCTATTGAAATATTAAACAAAACTGGTGAAGCTGCAAAAAAAGCCGGTTTGCAGTTTGCCTACCATAATCATGATATGGAGTTTAAGGCGATTGATGGCAAAGTGCCGTACCATTTGCTGCTAACAGAAACTGACACCAAAAATGTAAAAATGGAGCTAGACCTGGCTTGGGCCGTTAAAGGGGGACAAGACCCTGTACAATTGTTTAAAGATCACCCCGGCAGGTTTCCCTTATGGCATGTGAAGGACCTGGATGCTTCTCACGCTAATATCTTGCCTGTAGGTAGCGGAACCATTGATTTTAAAAGGATCTTTGCCAATAGCGCATCGGCCGGGATGCAGCACTTTTTTGTAGAACATGATAACCCTAAAGATGCTTTTGCAAGTATTAAAAGCAGTTATGGGTATATAACCAATACCCTTAAAGCGTAGTCATTAAAAAAGTAAAACCGCCCAGCACTACAGGGCGGCTTTACTTTTAGGTTATTGCCACAATTAAATTTATTTGTACCCTGTCTTTTTTAAGAGATAGGAGATGGTTTTATTGCCGACCTTATTGTAGATACGCGGTTTTTTACCCATTGGTAAATTGTAGAGTATTCAAGGTAATTCCTTATCGTATCATCATTACGGATAGTAGTTACTAAATCTCTTAAGATGTTTTTTAAGGGAGATGTTTTGCTTACTGTAGTAACAATTTCTTCGAGTTGATCAGCGTAAACAACAGCTTCATATTCGTTATCAAATATAAGCTCAGTACCGCTTTTCCCTTTCTCCTTAATGCCTTTAGAGGGAGTTGGTAAATGATAATTCTTAAAATCAGCAGAAGTTAGTTTAGTGGGGCTGCTTGTAAACTTGATTCGTAGCATAAGATTTATTTATTAGTGCTTGTTTTATCGTGTGTAACTCTGTACAAATTCATCATTCCGGATAGCCATAATAACATTACTTATAGCAATATATTGTGGCGATTGCTTATCATTTAATTCGTTTGAAAGATTCTCCAATTGTTCTGCATAAATAATCGCCTCCTCTTCATCTTCAAACTTTAATATTACATCGTTATTTACCTCAGCATCAACTCCATTAAGCGGGGCAGGGAACCCGTATTCCTCAAAGGTAGAGAAATTAAGATTGGAATTACCCTGTGCGGAAATATTTATATGTAACATAATTTTATTGTCAAATTATCACTTATCCAATAAGTGTTCAACAACAGTAAAGGTAAAGGTGTTTTAACAATTTTACATTTAATTATTGTTAAGTTTAATATATTTTTCTAAACAATCACCTAATAATTACATAATACGTGCCATTTTGAAATAACGTTGCCTTTGAGTATTTTAAAGCGGTATAAAATTAGCAAATTACCCATAATGACAGCCATCAAAACAGAGCATCTAAAACGCGTATTAAAACCTATTCACCTTTGGGCCATTGCTGTAAGTTTAGTTATCTCCGGTGAATATTTTGGATGGAATCTTGGATGGAAATATGCAGGTACAATCGGGTTCCTGATAGCCGCTGTGGTTATTACGGTTATGTACATAACTTTTATTTTCAGCTATACAGAGCTAACAACATCCATTCCGCATGCAGGTGGAGCGTTTGCCTATGCTTACAGGGCATTAGGGCCTTTTGGCGGACTTGTAGCCGGTTACGCTACTTTAATTGATTTTCTGTTTGCCACACCGGCAATAGCCTTTGGGCTGGGGGCGTATCTTCATTTTTTAAACCCCGAGATCCCGGTGTTATATTCGGCGCTGTTTTTTAATGTGATTTTTATAATAATAAATATTTTGGGTGTAAAGGAATCGGCAACGTTTTCTTTAATTATTACCCTGCTTGCTGTTGCGGAATTATTGGTCTACCTGGGTATAGTTTCCCCACATTTTAAAACCGGGAATTTTTTAAGCCACCCGATGCCGTCAGGCTGGATGGGGATTTTTCCGGCGCTGCCATATGCTGTTTGGTTTTATTTGGCCATTGAAGGGGTTGCAATGGTTGCAGAGGAAGTTAAAGATCCCAAACGGAATATTCCTAAAGGTTATATCTCCGGGCTGGCAACATTAATATTTTTGGCGTTTGGCGTTATGATATTTACCGGTGGGATTACCGACTGGCGTAAATTAAGTGAGCTTGATTATCCTTTGCCTGAAGCAATAAGCATTGTATTGGGCAAAACAAGCAATCTAACAAAGATCTTTGCCAGCATTGGGTTATTTGGTCTTATAGCCTCTTTTCACGGTACTATACTGGCATCGTCAAGGCAGGTGTTTGCCATGGCCCGCAGCGGATATTTACCTGGTTGGTTATCATCAGTAAATCATAAGTTTAAAACACCGCATTGGGCCATTATAGCCGGGGGCTTTATCAGCTTTATAGCCCTTTACACGGGTACCACGGGCGATGTAGTAATTATATCGGTTATGGGTGCAATTGTAATGTACATGATGAGCATGATAAGCTTGTTTATATTGCGTAAAAAGGAACCAGGATTGGAGCGCCCTTTTGTTGCACCATTTTACCCGATTTTTCCGGCAATAGCCTTAATCATATCCGCAATTGTATTAATTACAATGATTTGGTTTTATGCACAGTTAAGCCTGATATTTTTTGGAGGGTTGGCTATAGCGGCTATAATATTTATCCTGATGGGTAAACATAAACTAAAGCTGGTAGAAGAATTTATGATTGCACCAATTGTTGTTGAATGATTGCACCGATTATTGTTGAATGATTGCACCGATTACTAAAGTGATTGCACTGATAAATAATGAACTATCTATAATCCTGTAAATAAATTAAATCCTTAAATCGTGTATAGCTTCACCATCCGCAATAAAGTTTACAGGTTTAACGATCTGAAAACACTACTGGCCAAAGCCTCTCCATATCGTACAGGCGATGTGCTGGCAGGAGTATGTGCCGAAAGCTATGAAGAGCGCGTGGCAGCCCAGATAGCGCTTGCAGATGTGCCTTTAAAAACGTTTTTGAATGAGGCGATCATCCCTTATGAGCTGGATGAAATAACAAGGTTGATAATTAATGACCATGATACCGCATCGTTTAGCTTAATTAGCCACTTTACTGTTGGTGAGTTTAGGGATTGGTTGTTAAGTAATGAAACGGATCCAGAGGTTTTAAGATCTGTTGAAGCCGGCATCACTCCTGAAATGGCTGCTGCGGTGTCAAAGTTGATGCGTAACCAGGATTTGATCGCGGTAGCAAAAAAATGTGTGGTAATTACTGCATTCCGCAATACCATCGGCCTAAAAGGACATTTTTCAACCCGGCTGCAGCCCAACCATCCAACGGATGATCCTAAAGGGATTGCTGCCAGTATTATTGATGGTTTGCTATATGGCAGTGGCGATGCCTGTATTGGTATTAACCCTGCTACAGATAGTCCCGCCGCAGTTTTAAACCTGCTGAATTTAATAGACGCACTGCGGCAGCAGTTCGAGATCCCTACACAGTCGTGCATATTAAGCCATATAACTACTACGTTAGATCTGGTGAATAAAGGAGCGCCGGTTGATCTTTGTTTTCAATCCATTGGCGGTACGGAAAAAACCAATGCAAGCTTTGGGATCAACCTGGCTTTAATTGATGAGGCCTACCAGGCAACGCTTTCACTTAATCGTGGTACAATTGGGAAAAATGTAATGTATTTTGAAACGGGGCAGGGGAGCGAGCTTTCTGCGAATGCGCATCATGGTGTTGATCAGCAAACCTGCGAGGCGCGGGCATATGCAATTGCAAGAAAATATAAACCATTGTTGGTCAATACGGTAGTTGGCTTTATCGGGCCTGAATATTTGTATGATGGCAAACAAATTATAAGGGCTGCACTGGAAGATCACTTTTGCGGTAAGCTGCTTGGGTTGCCAATGGGGGTTGATGTTTGCTATACCAACCATGCCGAGGCCGACCAGGATGATATGGATAACCTGCTGACCTTATTAGGTGTAGCAGGCTGCAATTTTATAATGGGGATCCCCGGCTCTGATGATATTATGCTCAACTATCAATCTACCTCATTTCATGATGCTTTATATTTACGAAAAACTTTAGGTCTTAAGCCGGCGCCTGAGTTTGAACGATGGCTGATAAAACAAGGGATTACCGATGATAAGGGAAGCTTATTGCAAATTAATCCATCCCATAAATTAATAGCAGGATTATTATGAAGGATAAATTATCAATCCCCGATCCGTTAATTTCCCTGAAGGAGTTTACAGCTGCGCGGATAGCAATTGGCCGGGTGGGGAACAGTATTCCTTTAAAACAATCGATGGAGTTTAAGCTGGCGCATGCCCATGCGCGGGATGCGGTATATTCCACATTGGATGTTGACGGATTGATCAATAAGCTTAAGGTATTTGAATTGCCGGTACTTCATGTGCACAGCCTGGCTACAAGCAGGCAAAAATATTTAAAACGCCCTGACTTAGGCAGGCTGTTAAGTGACGAATCAAAAGAGCTGCTAACGGGTTTTACAACAAACCCTGATGTTGCAATGATAATAGTTGACGGACTTTCGGCTACTGCAGTTAATGAAAATGCACCCGGCTTATTAAAAATCCTGGTTCCGCTGCTCACTGCCGCTAAAATAAGTATAGCCCCGCTTTGCCTTGTTGAACAGGGCAGGGTTGCCATAGGCGATGATATTGCATCCGGTTTAAATGCAAAATTATCCCTATTGCTGATAGGGGAAAGACCCGGATTAAGCTCGGCAGACAGTATGGGAGCCTACCTTACCTATAATCCACAACCGGGATTAACCGATGAATCACGGAACTGCATCTCAAACATCAGGAAGGAAGGACTGAAGTATAAACAGGCTGCGGAAAAAATCTTCTACTTAATTAATGAGTCCTTTAAAAGAAAACTATCCGGCGTTGCATTGAAAGATAATGCCGGGCTGTTGGACTAGATAGATTCAAGAAGTTAAGAAGCAAGAATCAAGAAGTCAAGAAGTCAAGAATCAAGATTAAAGATTGAATGGACCGAAATTTTATATCATTCTTCCAGTCTTGATTCCTGATTCTTGATTTCTTGCCTCTCTTCTTGCTTCTTTCTTAAACCTTAGCGCCCAAGACCCACCTCCATGCCCAGCGGGTTGTATTATTAAAACCTTTCCAGCTGTCAACAAAATTTATAATGTCTTTTAAGCAGGTTTCGCTGAATTTCTTTTTGAAATTTGCTGACGCCAGTTTGTACGCCTGATCGGGGTTTTCAAGGCCTATGCGTTCATAGATCTCTTTTTTTACGTACATGGTGCGCACAAACAGGATATTAAACAAAATCACAAAGCTGTATAAGCTTCGTTTAATATAGCCTGCTTTTTCGGCGTATTCTTTTAACAGGCTTTTGGTGAAAAGGATGTGCCGCCCTTCTTCAATATTATGCAGATCGAACATCTTTTTTAATACCGGGTAGATATTGGGCGCCCGGCGTGCGTAGTTTCCATAAACATCGGTCACCAGCTCAACTGATACGCTGCCCATAAACAGATAATCAGCAGGCAAATACTTATTACTAAACTCGCCAAAAAACTTATGCATCCCTGATTGCCTGATCGGGCTGCCACCTATTTTAGCAATAGCCTGGCCAAACATTTCCTGGTGCCTGAATTCTTCAATCAATTCCCTTAGTAAAAAGCGATGTTCAATATTATCTAATGGGAGGGTAAGGATATGCCTTGTCATAAACAGGCAAAACAGGCATTCGCCCCATGCGTAGGAGGCAATCACCTGTACTAATTCGTGTCTGCCAAGATCTAATTTTTGGGCAGGGGTAAGGGTATCATATATTTCAAGCCCCTGGAGTGAAGTTAGTATTTCAGGCAAAAAGATATCTGCTGACGTTGGTTCCAACTGCCAGGGGATATAGGTCTCCGGCATTAAGGGATGTTCCTTACTGATCTTTATCAGGCGCTCAACTTCTTGTACATCCATAGTTTACTGTGTAAGTGGGAGAAAGAGAGTCAAGAGCCAAGATGATAAGAATCAAGATAAAAGGATTAGTACTTTTTTTCTTGACTCTTGATTCTTGTCT
The DNA here is from genome assembly GCA_028287925.1 of Mucilaginibacter sp. GTDB lineage: Bacteria > Bacteroidota > Bacteroidia > Sphingobacteriales > Sphingobacteriaceae > Mucilaginibacter. Next base: position 9,215 of record JAQBOS010000591.1, read on the forward strand.
TCTTGAATCTACTTCTACCCAAGTATACCTTAAATAACGGCAACTGGTTGCCTATACAGCAAATAGCTGACCAATATCT
>JAQBOS010000608.1 GCA_028287925.1 Mucilaginibacter sp.
GAGTTGATACGTCAACAATAAAAAATGCAAAACGTTTCCATTTGCAGCAAATTCTCATTACGTTTGAATTTTTTGTTGATGTAGCTTCTATTAATTTTTTATTATAGAAACTATGTTACGTGTCGACAGCAGCAAACCTTGCCAGATAATTTATGCTATTGCTAAGCATGAATACTTGTCGTACGTTATTGAGCCACACATAGTTCAGCTAAATCCAAATGGTGAATTTTCACTAACCCATCAGCGTTTATTTTCAAATACGGCAAAAGAATTTGCCCATTGCATTGATGAGATTGATGTGAAGCTGATCAAGATCCTGGAAGAAATGGAACAGGGCAACCTGATCAAAAAATTCTATAAAAAACCGATTCGTCCTTTCGAGTTTTTCACAAAGATCTTTAACGAGCAGCTTTTTGATACCCTTCGCCCCAAAATAGAAAAGCGGATGGCCGAAGCCCTGGCATTGCTAAAGGATAAGCAGCTATACCAGATGAGCAAGGAGGGTTACCCTGCAGAGCGCAAGCTGCAGATAGCCCCCGAGGTTGCATCGGTACTATTTCATTTCAGGCGTAACGAGGAGGAGATCAGGTATTTCCCAACCATTAAGTACCAGGGCCTGCGCATTGAGTTTATGTTTAAAAATGCCGAGATCATTTGCAACCACCCGGCATGGATGCTGCTTGATGATACCCTTTATCATTTTGAAAAAGAAATTGAAGGCAAAAAGCTGTTCCCGTTTTTAAACAAACGGTACATTGCTATTCCAAAATCGTCAGAACAATCATACTTCGAAAAGTTTGTTGCCCCGCTTATTGAAAAGCACCATGTATATGCCGAAGGCTTTACCATCAATACCGAAAAATACGATGCCCGGCCGGTTATAAAACCTATATATGTGGAAGGCGGCACCTCTCAGCTGCAGCTTTATTTTAAATATGCCGGCTATGTTTTCCCTTACGGGGATGAAAGGCTGATCTCGGTACGCATGGAGCGCAATGGTGACGATTATACCTTCCATCGCATAAAAAGGTCTGTTACCTGGGAAAAAAATAAATTCAATCACCTGGAATCGCTCGGTTTAAAAACAGCGTCATCCCTGTTCAAAAACCTGGAGGTTGCTGTAAGTGATGAGGATGCAGACCATTCCTTCTCCGTATTTGAGTGGATCAACCAGCATTACGATGAGCTTATTGAGCAGGGCTTTGAAATTGAACAGCCGGATTCAGGCAGCCAAAAACGTTATGTATTTGGCACCAGTAAGATTGACCTTGCCGTAAAAGAGAATAACGATTGGTTTGATATCCATGCAATTGTGTATTTCGGGACTTACAGTATTCCCTTTATCCAGCTAAAAAATCATATCCTCAACCGCAAAAAAGAATTCTTGTTGCCATCCGGAGAAATTGCCATTATTCCCGAAAAATGGTTCTCGCAATACGGCAACCTGCTTCATTTTACCGAAGGTGGCACCGATTTAAAACTGCGCCGCCATCACATTGGCCTGGTTAACGATCTTGCCGAGGGCGAAATGGCCAGTGTAACCATGACCCGCAAACTGCAAAAACTATTGGACTTTGAGGAGTTGGAAGACATCGCCCTGCCGCAAAATTTCGAGGGTAATTTAAGGCCATACCAAAAGGCCGGTTACAACTGGTTCCATTTTTTAAAGAACTACCATTTTGGCGGCTGTTTGGCTGATGATATGGGTTTAGGTAAAACCATACAAACATTGGCCCTGCTGCAAAAGCATAAAGAAGATACCGAAGCAGCTGGAGGCAAAAGCACTTCGCTGGTTATTATGCCAACTTCGCTGATCTATAACTGGCTTAACGAGGCTAAAAAATTCACGCCGCAGTTAAGGCTGATGGTGCATACCGGCACTTTCCGCTATAAATCGCCGGAGGTGTTTGCCAATTACGATGTGGTGATAACCACCTATGGCATCAGCCGGATAGATATTGAATTGATGAAGGCGTACTTTTTTGATTATGTGATCCTGGATGAAAGCCAGAACATTAAAAACCCGTCGTCAAAATCGTTCCAGGCGGTAAAGCAGTTAAAATCGCGCTTTAAGCTGATCCTGAGCGGCACCCCTGTTGAAAATTCAGTTAATGACCTATGGACACAAATGTCGTTCATTAACCCGGGCCTGCTGGGTACCCAGCAGTTCTTCCTGAATGAATTTGTAACCCCCATCGAAAAGAAAAAAGATGAGGATAAAGCTCGTAAGCTGCAGGCATTAATAAAACCCTTTGTTTTACGGCGTACAAAAGAGCAGGTAGCAACCGAGCTGCCGCCAAAAATCGAAAACTTGTTCTATTGCCAGATGAGCGAGGAACAATCGGCAGTTTATGAAAAAGTAAAATCAGAATACCGCAACGAGCTGTTAAAAAGTTTGGAGGACGGCACCTTTGCCAAAACCCAGATCCACGTTTTGCAGGGCTTAATAAAGCTTAGGCAAATTGCCAACCACCCCCTTATGATTGACCAGGATTATGAGGGCGACTCGGGCAAGTTCGAGAACGTGGTGCATACCCTTGCCAACGTACTTGAAGGCAACCATAAGGTACTGATATTCTCGCAGTTTGTAAAACAGCTGAACATTTACAAGGAGTACTTTAATACCGAAAAAATCCCTTACGCCTACCTTGATGGCAGCACTCAAAACCGGGGCGACGTGGTAAAACAGTTCCAGGAAGATGAAAAGACCCGCGTATTTTTGATCTCGATAAAGGCAGGAGGCGTGGGCCTTAACCTTACCGAAGCCGATTACGTCTTCATCCTCGACCCATGGTGGAACCCTGCAGTTGAGCAGCAGGCAATTGACCGTACGCACCGCATCGGCCAAACAAAAAATGTATTCATCTATAAATTCATCACCAAAGATTCTGTAGAAGAAAAGATCCTGGCCCTGCAGCAGCGCAAGCTCAACCTGTCGCGCGCATTGATCACTACCGAAGAAAGCTTTATCAAATCGCTTTCTGTTGATGATATTAAGGAGATATTAGGATAGTCCGAAAGTCGGGAAAGTCAGTAAAGTCCGGAAGATTAGAATGGCGTTTGTAATTTAAAAAATCCTTCCGTCCTTGTTGAAGTTGTCTAAAGGGATGTTCGGAAGGTTGTCATTACCGCGTTTTGTCATCCTGAGCGAGAGCGAAGGATCTTCTACGCGGGATATAAACGCAGGACAAGCATGACGATGACTTATCAGTTGGATAAGATTCATAGTAATCAGAATGACAAAGGGCGTTTTTTATAATCTTCCGAACACCCGTGGAGACAACTCCAACAAAGGCATTGAAATTAAATATTAAATCATGCAATTATTTACTCTATTAACAACCTGTGGATTTATTTTGGTTATAGCACTGAATGTTGGGATTTACTTTCTCATTATAAAAAGAGCTATAAGAAAATATGTAATACCTGATTTGACGCGGAATGCATTAGACTATATAAGCTATAAAGCATTAGGCATTTTTCAATCAGGGGATTTTGAAGGCAAAGAAAAGCGAACTTTTTCACCAATAGTATCAAAAAATGGCTCGCCCGCAGCGGATGTCTACTTCTACATTTTTTATAAGTCCGGAATAGAACAAAAAAGAGTTACAGTAAAGGTTGAAACATTGTTCTTTGTTATCCGTAAAGTAAAATACAGCAAAGAATTATGATTTAAGACCTACTCTTCCTTTTTTGTTAAATCCAATTCTTAGCAGATTTTATCCCTAAAGGAACAGCAATGAATCTTATCGCGTGGCTCAACTAAACAGTTAAAATTAAAGGCATTAAGCTAATACTGTTTACACTCCCGGCTAATTTCCTAAAAATGGCGGCAACAATCTATATGCAAAAGCACAAGCCAAAGCCACGAACGATAAGTAAAAAATGATCTTCCCTTGCCGCCTGTCACTTTCAGAATATTGATAAACTCTTTCGCCATTGGGTAGTGTTTTCTTGTAGGTCCAAAGGTGCCATCCTATAAAAAAACCTAATACACCGGCAGCTAATGCAAATACATAACCTACAAATATCCACCAGGTTTGTGACGGCTCGGTTGCCTTTAGTTCTTCAATTCTTTTTCCCTCTATTTTGGCTATTTCCGCATCACTTATCGCGTGCCCTCTTTCGGCAAGTAATTTCCTGGCAAGCTGTACATCAAAGGCATTCCATTCATCTGCTTTTGCAACAACATCTTTTAATTCATCGTCGCTAAAATCAAAAAGGTAGTAATCCTTTTCAACATCGCCAATCTGTTCACTGGCATCCTGTTTCAACAGCTCATTCACTTGTTCAAAATCGCCGGCACTAATCTTCACCGCGTACTCCTTTGAAAGTTCATCGTTTAAGTTGAACGACGGATTAAAAGTCAGGGAGTCTTCCTCAACCCGGTAGTTAATGCCATGCTCTTCAAGCAACTCGGCAAGCTCATTGGCCAATGCTATATCATTAAATTTTTGGTAGGTTATAAATTCAGGGTCCATGAGGTAAGGTTATAATTTTTTAATTTACGCAAAGTAAGGAAAATCAGGTATAACTTTATTGCCATAAACAGCAAACAAAATCATCTGGTATTGGTTGTTCAACCATTCTAAACTCAGGAAATCAAACTAAAAATATATAAAATGAAAAGCTTTTACTCTTAATCGCTCTTCTTTTTTGCGGAGCGCTTGCATTTAGCCAAAGTAAGGCTGTTTGCTGCAGCAATCCGTCGGCCACACAGCAATTTGCTATGCTTGCATCAAGCAAAAAGTTTGTAATGTCGCATAAAAACCCATTACCGCTTCGTTTTCAAAGCAGTATCGGCAAGGCCATTACCTATAAAACAGCAGATGGCAAAACCGCCGGCGCTTATGAGCTTAAGGCTAAAAATCCAACCAATAACTACCTGCTGGTGGTGCATGAATGGTGGGGCCTTAACGACTGGGTTAAAAAAGAATCAGAAAAAATTTATAACGACCTGGGCAATGTGAATGTTATCGACCTCGACCTTTACGATGGCAAAGTTGCCACAACCCAGCAGGATGCCGGGAATTTTATGAAAAGCGTAACCGATGACAGGGCAAAAGCCATCATAAACGGTGCAATTGCTTATGTGGGCCCCAAGGCTCATATTACTACAATTGGCTGGTGCTTTGGCGGCGGCTGGAGCTTGCAAACAACCTTGCTTGCCGGCAAACAGGCGGAAGGCTGTGTAATGTATTATGGCATGCCTGAGCAGGATGTGAACAAGCTAAAAACTTTACATTGCGACGTGCTTGGCAATTTCGCCAACAAAGACCAATGGATAAACACCAAGGTAGTAGCCAAATTTGAAGCTGATATGAAAACAGCCGGCAAAAAGCTAACCGTTAACCAATACGATGCCGATCACGGCTTTGCCAACCCAAGCAACCCCGTATATAACAGCGAAGCCACAAAAGTAGCTTACGGAAAAACAATTGCCTTTTTGAAAGGGAGAGTGAAGTAGTTCATGGTTCATAGTTGATGGTTCATGGTAAAAAAGGGTAATGGTTTATAGAAGAAGTAGCTATTGTTGAGAAGCTTACGGCCCCCAATAAAATCTCTTGCAGCCACCATGAACTATAAACCATTAACTATGAACTTTTTCGTAACATTGCACAAAATATTCTGCTTTTGACTGCCCGCGCTAAAAAACTATTTTCATACCTGCTTAAATTTGGCATATTAATACTCGCTTTCTGGTTTATTTATCATCGGATCTTAAAAAACAATGATAATCTGCACAAATTCGAGAGCCTGGTAGCACATATCACTTACAATAAAGTGGTTATCACAATGGTATGTGTAGTTCTGCTGATGGTGCTTAACTGGGTGCTGGAGTCATTAAAGTGGTGGCACTTAACCCGTAAACTGTCGCCAATGTCTGTATGGAAGGCTATCGAGGCTGTGTTCTGCGGTTTAACCTGGGCAGTATTTACCCCTAACCGCATAAGCGAATATGGTGGCCGCGTAATGTTTTTACCAAACCGCAAACGCATCCACGGCGTTTTTGCAATGGCGGTTGGCTCGTTTGGGCAAAACGTTATTACCAATGTTTTGGGTGCAGCCGCTTCTGTTTGGTTCCTGTTTACTTTTATTCACCCTAAAGACTGGATAATGCTGTGCGTAGTAGTTGTGGCGGCGGTATTAATGGCAATAATGCTTACCTTTTACTTTAACATTCAGTGGATGGTATTTTTACTTAAAAGGATAAAATTTCTAAAAAAGTACCACCGTTTTTTTGATATTATGGGCAACTATAAAACCAGTCAGCTTTTAAATATCATGTGGTTTTGCCTGGCCCGGTTTTTTGTTTTTACCTTTCAGTATTACCTGATAATCCATTTACTGATCCCGCAGATCCCGCTTTATCAAATGTCATTGCTTATGTTTGTTTTCTTCTTTATCCAGTCGGCCATACCATCGCTGGATGTGCTTGATATTGGCGTACGAAGCCTTACTGCGGATAAACTGTTTAGCTATGTAACCGACCAACATATTGCCATTGTGGTGGCGGTTTCGCTTATCTATATTATTAATATGATTATTCCTGCTATTTTCGGGTCTATATTTGTTTTTAAATTAAAATTCTTTGATCGTAATTCTTAGTACCGCTTCCTTTTTGCTTACAGGTTTGTTTCTGTGTGTAGTGGCCTTCATCGTAATAGGATGGAACGCTATAAAACGTCCCCCAATAAAGCTTGAGGGCTTTACAACAAAAGTAACTGTAATGATAGCTGCCCGTAATGAGGCCGAAAGCATCCATCTAACTATCAATGACATTTTAGCGCAGGACTATCCTAAACACCTTACCGAAATTATTATAGTTGATGATCACTCAACCGATAACACTTCACAGATCATCAGCAGCTATACCGACAGAGGTGTAAAGCTTTTGCAGTTAAATGAAGATAAACCATTAAACTCGTACAAAAAGAAAGCAATTGCCGAAGCCATCAAATTATCAAACGGCGAGCTGATGGTAGCAACCGATGCGGATTGCCGCATGGGCAGCAAATGGCTCTCATCTGTTGCAGGCTATTACGAAATGGAACAGCCTTTCATGATCTCTTCCCCGGTAAGCTATTTTGAAGAACGTTCATTATTTGAGCGGATGCAGGCGCTGGAGTTTTATTCGCTTATTGCTACAGGCGGCGCATTTATCGGTAATGGACATGCCTCAACCTGCAACGGCGCCAACCTGGCTTACCGCAAGGATATATTTTACGAAGTTGGTGGCTTTAAAGGCATAGACGACCTTGCATCCGGCGACGACGAACTGCTGCTGCAAAAAGTGGCTGCAAGGTATCCTGGCAAAATCGGCTTTTTAAAATGGTATGACGCCATTGTTTTTACACATGCAAAACACAATTTATCGAGCTTTATGCAGCAGCGTCGCCGCTGGGCATCAAAGTCGGTAAAATATAAAGACAAAAAAGTAGTGGCGCTGGTGGTTGGCTTATGGTTATTTAACCTATCGGTATTGGCTAACCTGTGTTATGGGCTTTATGATACCAACTATTTAATTGTATCCGGCCTTCAGTACCTTACCGTATTTTTAGCCGAGCTG
>JAQBOS010000650.1 GCA_028287925.1 Mucilaginibacter sp.
GCCACCGCGTTCCTCAACTGCGGTGCTTATGCGGGGCTGTCCATCGGCTCCATTGTGGTGGCGTGGCTGATTACGAAATTTGGCTGGCGCGACTCCTTCTTCATTACAGGCGCAATGGGCCTCGTTCTCGCAGGCGTCTGGTTTCTCTATTATAGGCGGCCAGAGCAGGCCAACTGGTTGAGCACCACGGAGCGTCAGCGCATTCTCGCATCGCGCGATAGCGGGGGCAACCAGCCCGTCGGCGACTTCAACCAGCGTCTGGCGATGCGCCACTTGCTGAGCAGCCGTTCGATGTGGTCGCTTGCGATAACCCAGGGCTGCGCCGGATACACCCTTTACCTGTTCATGACCTGGCTCCCGAATTACCTGGCTGTCAGCCGTGGCTTCGACGCGCTGAAGTCGGGATTGTTTTCGGCAGTGCCCTATGGGATGGCCGTCATCATCGGTCTTGGCCTCGGCTGGCTGAGCGACAAACTCATCGCGCGCAGCGGCGGGCACAATGGCGAACGCCGCAAACTGATCGCCGTCATTCTGCTGCTGTCGTCGGTCATTCTGGCGACCCCATTCGTGGACTCCATCTGGATGATACTGGCACTGTTCTCGCTCTCGCTCGGCTGCGTATCGACCGCGATGGCAATGAACATCGCGCTGACCAGCGATCTGGTGACGGACGGCCGCTACAATGGCGTGGCGGTCAGCATCCTTATCATGGGCGGCAACCTGTTCGGTCTCGCCGCGCCTATCATCACCGGATACATCGTCCACGCCACAAGCGGATTCTCCGGAGCCTTTCTCATCGCCGGCGTTCTGCTGCTCACCGGAGCCGCGGTTATCACAACGGGCGCAAAACGGCCGATCGAATTCCCTGACAGCGCATCTCCTGAACTCAAATCTCTCAAACTCGCCTGAAGGTCTCTCCATGGACAAGCTCAAATTCGCCGCCGTCTCGCGTAACTACTTCAACATGCCCATATGGGCCGCAAAACATGCCGGACATTTCTACGATGAAGGGCTTGATGTCGATATTGAGCTCTACGAGCCAATTGACGAGGTCACAGACCGGCTGCGCGACGGCAGGGCGCAGTTCGCGTTCGGGGTCACTGAACACGTCATTCTCGACAACGAAGCGGGTGGCCATATTCGAATAGTCGGCGGCAATGTTAACAAGCTGCCCTTTTCGTTTATTTCCGGCAAGAACATTCGCAGCATTGCCGACCTGCGCGGAAAGACCGTCGGCGTCTCGTCGATCGAGGCAGGCTCATCGTCATTGGTGATGAAGCTCCTCGCAGCACAAGGGCTTGAGTATCCGCATGACTACGACATCCGGGCTGTCGGGCCGATCCTCGCGCGCTGGGAGCTATTGCAGGCCGGCGAGATTGATGCGGGGCTGCAAGGAGTGCCACTGAACTTCATCGCGCTCGATCAGGGCTATCCTACGCTCTCTGAGCCGCGCGACGAATTCCCCCATTTTCAGTTCACATCGCTGAACGTCGACGGTCGCTGGGCCGCGGCCAATCCGGATGTCGTCATGAGGTTCATGCGCGCTTTCGTGCGCGCACATCACTGGTTTTTCGACAACCGGGCCGAGGCGACGCGCATTGCGGTCGAAGAAACGGGCATTCCGGAATCCTATGCGCTGCGCGCCTGGGACGAGTACACGCGCGAGGAGATCTTTCCGAAAGACGGAAACCTCGCGACCGCTGCCGTACAGGCCCTGATCGAGATCTCTTCGCTGATACGCGCGATCCCGAACCGCCGAAAAACAGCGGCGGAAGACTATATCGACCGGTCCTATCTCTTGGCCGCTCAGCGCGACCTGAAGCAGACCGCAGGCATGATAGCATGATGCACGGGACTGTTTCGTCGGATCACGTTCGTATCGACTACGGCGATCAGTTTCGTGCGGGCATCATCGTGCCTTCCGGGAATGCGGTCGCTGAAGCGGAAATCCGCGCGATGTTGCCGCCTGGGGTTGCGCCGCTGTTTACCCGGCTGGCACTGCGCGGAAGTTCGGAGCCCGAACTGATCGGAATGCTGTCCGGCCTGGAAGATGCGGCGAAGCTTCTCGCCGATGCCGGGGTCGGCAAGATCGTTTTTCACTGCACGGCAGTATCAACGTTCGCGCCGCATCTCGCAGGCGATATCCGCGCGCGCATCGAGCAGGCCACCGGTATTGCCGCGTTCGCGACGTCGGACGCGATCCTTGCGGCAGTCAAAGCACTCGACATGAGCCCACTGACGCTTCTCACGCCGTATATCGAACCGGTCCATGCGCGCGAAATCGCCTTCCTCGCCGCGCATGGGATCGACGTGGTCGATGGCGGATGCCTCGGCATCAACACCAATGCTGAAATGGCGACACTTCCGCCTTCAGCGCTGTTCGAGTGGGTGGCCCGGCACCGTCCTGCTCAATGTGGTGGATGCTTCCTGAGCTGCACCGCCATCCGTTCGGCCGGGATCATAGCGAGGCTTGAACAGCATCTGAGCCGTCCCGTCATCACCAGTAACCAAGCCATGGTGTGGCATCTCTTGCAACTGGCCGGAATATCGCAACGCGTCGGCGGATTTGGAAGCTTGTTCGAAGAGACCAGACAAAACGTCAAGGCGCCTTGAATGCCATTGCGACAAACCTCGTTCGAACCCGCTTTTGCTCGACTACCCCCCTCTGAATCCACCCTGTTGTTGTGCGACCACCGGGCACCTACG
>JAQBOS010000639.1 GCA_028287925.1 Mucilaginibacter sp.
TGTACCTGCCGGATATGATAAACTGATTGAGTATACCGAAAAGCCCCGCTCAACTTTTGAAGAGATCCGCAAAGTCGCACCCGAAGATCGCGAACGATTAATAAAGGCATTATATGCATTTTTAAACAACAGCAAATTTGAAAATTGTAAGCCTAATAAAGGATATATAGAGGCGCTGGGGCTTAAAGTGCCATGAGGGGGAAAGCCGAAAGCTTAAGGCGAAAAGCTGAAAGCAAAAAGGAATGACGAAAAAGGAGAAAGCAAAAGGCAATTAAGCTTTAGTCTTTCAGCTTTTCGCTTTCACCTCTATAATTAATTGTAAAACTCACCCTTAATAGGATTAAGAAAAGAAATATATTATCTTGCTTAACGGAATCAATCCGTTATAAAACCGTTATTAAATAATAAATAATACGTAACGCTTATAAAAACCTTTAAGCATTACAATGACCCTGTGCGCATGAGTAAATTTTTACCGAGATTTTTTACACCCGCCTTTTTGTTTTTGCTGGTTACAGCAATTACCGCCAAAGCACAGGTTGCCGTTAACATCAGCGATAAATTAAAGCAACAAATTTTCAGATTTAATGAGATTGACTGTTTTGAGGACGTAAACAGCGCACTTACTATAACGCAGATAAAAAACAGTGCATTTGTTAATAAATTTAAGGTTAACAAACAGGCTACTCCCATAACCGTCGACCCGGGCACTGCTTATTGGTACAGGGTTAAAATAAATCACAATCCTCAATCGCGGAATAACTGGATCCTGGAATTTTTTGACCAGACGATTGACAGCATTACAGTATACTCTCCCGATAAAAACCATAATTACACCGCCACCTTACTTGGCAGCAGCCGGCCATTTTCAGCCCGGTTTTATCAGCACAAAAACTTCAGCTTAAACTTTAATAACAGCCTCAGTGGCGAATACCTTTATTATATCCGCATAAAATCGCATCAGCCTGTAAACGTTATTATGGTGTTGCGCTCAGTAAACTGGTTTATAACCTATGCGCTTGATGAGTATTTTTTCTTTGGGATTTTTTATGGAATGATCCTTGTTTTCGGGCTGTATAACCTCATGATGTTTATTGCTATGCGGCAAAGGCAATACTTGTATTATATAGCATATAACCTCAGCATCGGCCTTTATGAAATGTGCGCCGATGGTATTGCCTACCAGTACATATGGCCCGGCTCGCCCATGTGGAACCATAATGCATATGGGGTTGCCTTGTTTTCAGCAAGTATCTTTTCAGTGCTGTTTGCGCAAAGCCTGCTGAATTTAAAAGTGAATGCCCCGCGCTTAAACAAACTAGTATGGTGGGTTATTGGTTTACGATCGCTGTTCTTTGTGTTTTGCTTAACCGTTAACCCAAACTGGTTCAGTTATAAAATAATTGAGATTGTACCTTTAACCCTGGCTTTTTTTACGGGTTGTTACGTGTTAATAAGAGGATATCGGGCCGCCCGCTTTTTTGTTATCGGCTATTTGTTTTTATTAACCGGCTTTGTTGTAAAAGCATTAATAGCTTTAAATTTATGGTGGCTGCCTGTAACTGCCTCTGCCTATTATAGCTTAAGCTTTTGCTTTATAATGGAAATGGTATTTATATCTTTTGCCATAGGCGATAAAGTACGCCTGTTAAAAAAACAGGAAGAGCAGGCGCAACTGCATATAATAAGGCAGTTAAAATTAAATGAAGAGCTAAAGGATGCGCTGAATAAAAACTTAGAAGCGCAGGTACAGGAACGTACCAAAGAACTGGTTGAAAAATCAACACTGATTGAGCAGCAGAACGAAGAGCTGACGGCCGTTAACGACCTGTTAAAACAACAGGCCGAAGAGATTTCAAGGATGAATGTGCTGCTGGAGCAGGACAATACCATTTTGCACCAGGATATTGAAAAGATCAGCCACGACAGGGTAATGTCGGCAGAGGTTGATTTTGAAGAGTTCAGCAAGATCTATCCCGACAGGGAAACCTGTTTTAAATTCCTGTCTGATTTGAAATGGGAAAACGGATATGGCTGTCGTAAATGCGGCAACACCCATTACGGGCACGGGCATTTGCCTTATAGCCGCAGGTGCTCCAAATGCGGCTATGAAGAATCGGTTATTGCATACACCATATTGCAAAACACACGTATCCCCATTAACAAAGCTTTTTACATGATATTTTTAATGTATTCAACCAAAGGGAAGATCTCGTCGCACAAATTATCCGAAATCTTGTCTATCCGCCAAAGCACCTGCTGGGCTTATAGCTCGCGTATAAAAAAGGTGATGGAAAGCAGGAAGAAAGAGATAAAAAACGCCGGGGATAAAGGGTGGAGCAGGTTGGTGATTGAATAGTGATTAGAGGTTAGAGATCAGAGATTAGTTTAGGAAAGAAAAGAAAGAGGGGATTGGGAAAAAAGGCAATTCCCGGGCGACAAGCCTTTATTTTGTTTTCTGACCTTCCCTATTTTCTCCCTGGCCTCCAACCTCTGGTCTCTAATCTCTTCTCCCCAACTAATCTCTGATCTCCAACACCACATTTAACTGTGAAGCAAGCGTATCATTATTATCATTCTAAAATATAAAAACCTGCCCTGTTACATTTCAAAGCCCCTTTTTGTACAAAATACACCATGTGTTTAAAGCGTATTGATTTTAATACAACTATCTATTAATCAGTTATTTATGTTAAAATATATTTGGAAATTGAATATTAATTAACATAGCTTTGTAATACCAATATAAACTATACTTCTACCGTTGTGCCGAAAAACAAGTAAAATGCCGCTTAGCCTTATGGCTAATTTGTCCGTTGTTTTTTTAAGCATAGGTTAATTGTTGCGGATGATTTATCTGGCGGTGATAGTTTGATTGGGTTATGCCTCTAAACCAAATCAATTAACTATAACCAATTATTATGAAAACAATTTACCATTTAAAGTTGCTTGCCGCATTAATCATGCTGCCCGTATTGCTGTTTTATTCGTGTAAAAAAGATTCTTCAATACAAGCGCCCGGCATGACAAACACTGCCAGCACCACAGTAGCAAGGGCAGCTAACGAAACCGTAAGCATCTGGGAAACCACATCAGACCAAAGCAAACTACTGGCGCAGCAAACCAGCGTTAACTTTGCTGCTGATGCCGGCACAAATGCTACAACTATTACCGTTGACGAAAACACGAGCTACCAAACTATTGATGGCTTTGGCTATTGTTTAACAGGTGGCAGCGCGTCATTAATTAATGGGCTTGGCGCTAATCAAAACACTTTCCTGAATGATATATTTTCAACAGCCGCCGGGCACGTTGGTTCGGCCTTTGTGCGCATTACCATAGGGGCATCAGATTTAAGCTCGTCTGACTTTACTTATGATGATATGCCGTCAGGGCAAACGGATGTTAATCTTACTCACTTTAACATTACCCAGGAAATGACTGACCTGGTACCGGTGTTAAAGAAGATAGTAGCTATAAACCCGGCCATTAAAATATTGGCTACTCCGTGGACAGCACCTGTTTGGATGAAAAGCAGCACAACTGGCAATGGAGGATTTACCGGCGGCAATTTAAACACGGCCTATTATGATGCCTACGCCCGTTATTTTGTAAAATACATCCAGGCGATGCAGGCACAAGGCATAAATATTTATGCGGTTACCCCACAAAATGAGCCGTTAAACCCATATAACAACCCGGCCATGACCATGCAATCAAACGAGGAGGCCAATTTTATTAAAAATAATTTAGGTCCGCAGTTTGCGGCAAATGGCATCAGCACCAAGATTATTGCGTATGATCACAATTGCGACCAGCCAGGCTATCCTGAAGCTGTTTTTGCCGATGCAGGCGCCAACCCGTATGTTGATGGATCTGCCTTTCATTTATACGCCGGCGATATAAGCGCATTAACAACTGTACATAATGCGTACCCCGCCAAAAACGTTTATTTTACGGAGCAATACATAGGCGGCCCCGGCAGTTTCGGCGGCGACCTTTCATGGCATGTGAACAATTTAATTATCGGCGCCCCGCGTAACTGGAGCCGCGTGGTTTTAGAGTGGAACCTGGCTGCCGATCCAAATTATAACCCGCATACTTCGGGCGGATGCTCAAATTGTTTGGGGGCTGTAACTATATCAGGCAACAACTATACACGCAATACGGCTTACTATACCGTTGCGCATGCATCTGAATTTGTGAAGGCCGGGGCAGTGCGCATTTCATCAAATACGTTTTCGGCCAGCATTCAGAACGTAGCCTTTAAAAACCCTGATGGCACTAAAGTGATTGTGGCGCTAAACACAGCATCATCAAGCCAGACATTTAAAATTAAATGGGGTGGCGAATCATTTACTTATACCTTACCTGCGGGCGCAGTTGCCACATTTAAATGGGCAGGCACACAATCAAGCGGAACAACGGGTGGAGCGCCTATTGGCCAAACTATCACATTAAAAGGTTTCAATAATCTGTATGTAAGCGGCGAAAACGGTACTACAGCCATGACCTGTACCCGCACCACGCCAGGCACATGGGAGCAATTTTTAGTTGTTGACGCAGGCGGAGGCAAAATTGCGCTGCAAAGTATGAACAAATATGTATCAAGCGAAAACGGCACCATGGCCATTACCTGTAACCGGGCAACCTTTGGCGGCTGGGAAACATTTACATGGGGTGTAAACGCCGATGGCACCATAACCCTTAAGGGCAGCAACAACGATTTCATCTCGAGCGAGAACGGTACACAGACGATGACCTGCACCCGAACCACGGCATCGGGATGGGAATCATTCAAAGTGAACCAGTAAGGGGGAAGAGAAACAAGAGATCAAGAGTCAGGAATCAAGACAGAAGGGTATAGGCTTTTCTTGACTCTTGATTCTTGCCGTCTTGGCTCTCTCCCGCTTGACTTCTTGAATCTTAACTTTTCAAATTATACTAAACCAACCATTATGAAAAAAACAATTTTAAACTTTTTAACCCGCACCGGTATAGTACTGGCGCTGGTTAGCATGATTGTTTCCTGTAAAAAGGATAGCAACAATCAGCCAAAAATCCAAACTACTGATGTGGCAAAAACTACCGAGGCCCGCGCAGTTACCTGGCAGCTGGTATGGTCAGATGAGTTTAACGGCACCAGCGTTGACGGCTCGAAATGGAACATCGACAATGGTAACCCAAACGTTAACAACGAGAAGGAGTATTACCAATCATCCAATGTTACCGAAACAGGCGGCAACCTGGTTATTACCGCAAAAAATCAAAGCGTGGGTGGTCAGCCATACACATCTGGTAAATTAGAGACCTCAGGCAAATTCTCCGCTACTTATGGCAGGATAGAAGCACGGATCAAGTTGCCCGCTTTCCAGGGCAGCTGGCCGGCTTTCTGGATGCTGGGCACCAATATCGGTTCGGTTGGCTGGCCAACCTGCGGTGAAATTGATATTATGGAGCAGGTAAATACCAGTAATACCATATATGGTACCATGCACTGGAACGGCGGCAGCGGGCATGTAAGCTACGGCCTCAACACAACCACAACACCAACAGATTATCACGTTTATGCTGTAGAATGGGACACCAACGAGATTCGCTGGTATGTTGATAATACCCTGTATGTTACCGGGAATATTCAGAACAATATCAATAATACAGGCGCGTTTCATAATCCATTTTACATGATACTGAACCTTGCGGTAGCGGGTGATTTCCCAGGCCAAACTGTAAACACCGGCGCATTACCTGCAAGCATGTATGTTGATTATGTGCATGTATACACAGCAGGCACTACTACCAGCGGCCCGCCAATTGGGCAAACCATTACCTTAAAAGGGTTTAACAACGACTATGTAAGCGGCGAAAACGGCACACAGGCTATGAACTGTAACCGCCCGACCGCAAGCGCATGGGAGCAGTTTTCAGTGGTTGACGAAGGCGGTGGCAAAGTTGCATTGCGAAGCATGGGGAAATATGTATCATCAGAAAACGGCACTATGGCAATTACCTGTAACCGAACCAGCGTGGGTGCCTGGGAAACATTTACCTGGGGCACTAATGCCGATGGCACTATTACCCTGAAAGGCAGCAACGGCGATTTTATTTCATCGGAGAATGGCACACAACCTATGACGTGTACCCGGACTACGGCTTCGGGCTGGGAAGCTTTTAAGGTGAACCAGTAAGAAAGAGATACAAGAAATCAAGAGCCAGGAATCAAGATAAAAAGCAACTTAAAACCTTCTGTCTTGGCTCTTGATTTCTTGATTCTTTCCCACATTATTTTAGTGAATCGTTCGACCTGTTTAGAAAAAAATTTATTAAGACGGTTACATCTGTATTATAGTAAAATGTGTGTAGATTATGTGCTGGTTTAACAAAACCAGTTTAAAGGTTTTCCTCTTCGTGTTAAATAATTATATATTGAAAAGACTGATAAAATTTTACCCTTTAATTTTAATTATCATTTTTAGCATCCGCGAAGGGTATGGGCAGGATCTTGAAAAAAAGCTCCAGCTATCATTATCAACCGGTTATCAGCAGGAAGATTTTCATTGGGACATTGCAGGGAACATAAACGGGCAAAGCCCAAATGTACTCTCGGAACTTAAGTGGAAAAATGTTAGCGGTCAAAATTATTCTGCCGCCCTGCAATGGAATTTCTGGCGCAGGTTTTCTTTGTTGGGGGAATATAACCGGGTAAATGTAAGATCGGGCAGTGTGAGCGACATGGATTACGCCGGTGATAATCGCACTCAACCTACCTACCAGGAAAATTTTAGTGATAATAAAGGATCTGTTTCTGCATGGAATGCCGGGGCCGGGTATGTTATTTTTAATAACAGCCTGTTTAGCCTTATCCCTTATATTGGTTATGGCGCCAGTACGCAATCCCTTTATATTGTAGACCTCACCGGGCAGTTCCCGGATCTTAACAGCAGCTATGATACCCGGTGGAAAGGGCCATTTATAAAAGTAACATCATCCGTAAAAATCTGGCGTGCTTTAAAATTAACTGCTGATGTTACTTATAACCAGGTAACCTACAGCGCACAAGGCAACTGGAATTTGATCAATGAGTTTCAGCATCCGGTTAGCTATCGCCACGCCGCAAAAGGCTATGGCATAAATGCCGGCGCACGGTTGGTTTATAACATCACTACCAACATTGGCTTAAGCGTGGGATACGGCTACTACAACTGGCAAACCGGGAATGGTACGGATCTGCTTTATTTATCATCGGGCCAGGTTGATAAAACGCAGTTGAATGAGGTGGTGAGGAATGGGTATAGAGTAGTTGGCGGAGTGATTTTGGGGCTTTAGGGCCGTTGGCTGGTGAGTAGAATCACAAGTTGATATTCAAATAATTTGAAACACAGTTATCTTACACTACCTGTTAAAAAGCATAGACTTCTATAAATTCAAATGCCGCTACGGATCAATATAACTTGACATAATAATCAAGGGCTACACAAAATAACAAAATGCGAGTGAAAGGTAGAGGTTGTATCAAAAGTAAAATCATAGTGAACTGAACAAAATTTAATTTTGAATAATAAAAACTCCGTGTTCCTCTGTGTCTTCTTTGTGTACTTTGCGGTTAATTTTTTACCACGGAGTTAGCAAAGAAGGCACTGAGATCACAGAGACCAAATATTATTTCGAGTGTTTTTTAGATTTAAGTCTTTTGAGACGGCCTCAAAAAATCTTGTCCTATCTTTTTCTACAAAGGGGTTGACCCGATGGGTCATCTATATTTATGATATATTATATAAAAATGACGTACCTATTTAAAAAGATATGTTTGACTTATTGAGTTTGCTATAAGGTAAAAAAAGTATATTCAAAAATGTGTATATATTTTGGCTTTGGACACATAGTTCAATATTCAATTACTACATCATCCGTCAAAGCATGGCCGGTGCAGGTAAGGATCCAGCCTGCGGCAAGGTCGGCATCTGTTAACACATCGTTTTTTACCATCTCTACTTTTCCGCTTTTGCATAAGGCAGCGCAGGTTGAGCAATCGCCAACGCGGCAGCTGTAAGGCAGCCGGATGTTATTTTGCAGGGCGGCCTGAAGTATAGATTGATTTTCGCCAACCACCAGGTCGTACATTTCATTTTTGAAGTGAATGCGGATGTTACGGGGCGGATAGTTTTTTTCGGTTGCCGTTACAGGGATGGTTTCGAGCACAAAATTTTCTTTGCGGATCTGGCCGGATTCAAGGCCCATGTAAAGCAGGGTAAGCCTAATCATGCGCATATAGGTAAAAGGGCCGCAGGTATAAATTTCGGCTTTGGATAAATCGTATTTTACCTCGCTTCGCACCAATCTTTCAACCACAAGGTTATTCAGCCTGTTGGCTTCGTTGCTTAGCTGGTGGATGATCTTAAACCTATCCGCATGTTTTTGTGCAAGGGCATTAAGTTCATCCTTAAATAAAATTGAACGCTCATTCAAATTGCTATAAATAAGCGTGAGTTTGCTGCTCCCCTTATGGCCCAGCACATATTTTAATTGCGAAAATATAGGGACTATCCCGCTGCCTGCGGCAAACAGTAAGATCGTTTTTTCTGATTCAAAATTAGTTATAGTAAACCTTCCTGCCGGTTCAACCGCACTTAAAATATCACCGGGCTTTACTTTGGTGAGCATAAAGCGGGAAATTTCGCCATTGGCTATCCGTTTAACGGTTATGGAGAGCAGCTCTTCATCGGGCGATGAGCTCAGGGAGTATGACCGCCTGATCTCTTCATCATGATGGGTAAACACCAGCGTAATAAACTGTCCGGCTTTATAGCTAATGGTTTTACCGGATATTTCTTTTAAAAAGAAAGTAGCCGTATCAGGCAGCTCCCACTTTATGGCTTCAACTTTTAACTGAAGCATAGGGGTTAGGCGTGTAAAACAATTTTGCCAAACTGCGATGAGCTTTCCATTTTTTGCACTGCTTTTGCGGCATCCGCCAATGAAAATACTTCATCAACAACGGGGATTATCTGGTGCTCGTTTACAAGATCAACCATGGCTTTAAAATCATCCGGATTGCCCATCATGGTGCCTATTATTTGCAATTGTCGCCAAAAGATCTTGCGTCCGTTTAACGGAGGAATGTTACCCGCCGTACCGCCAAAAACAACAATCCGCCCACCGGGATTGCAAACATCAGGCAACTTGGCAAAGCCATCTCCCAGGGCACTGTCAATTATTACGTCAAAGCCCCCGGCAAGGTGATGCAACTGTTCGGCCCAGTCCTGCGCTTTGTAATTTACCCCGGCCGCTGCGCCGAGATGTTTGGCGCGGTCAATTTTTTCGCCTGATCCGGAGGTTACAAATACCTGGCAGCCTGCGGCAAGGGCAAACTGCAATGCAAAAGCGCCTGTGCCGCCACCAACTCCGGTTATTAATACTTTATCGCCTTTTTTGGCTTTACCTTTTGTAAATAAGGCGCGGTAAACGGTTAGACCTGCCAGCGGAATTGCTGCGGCCTGTTCCCAGGTTAAATGCGCGGGTTTGGCATGCAAATGCTGTGATTGCACTTTAACATATTCGGCAAAGGTGCCATCGGCAGGGAGGCCTAAAATTTTAAAATCATCCGACTGAAAGTTTGGGTCGTTCCCCCAGCCATAACCGGGATTAATAATTACTTCCTTACCGATCAAATGCTTATCCGCATCGCTGCCAACTTCGGCAACAATTCCGGCCCCATCTGAACCGAGAATGGTTGGGTATTTGATACCGGCGTATTTGCCAACGGTTATCCAGTAGTCGCGGCGGTTTAGGGCAGCGGCTTTTATTTTTACCAGGGCCTCGCCGGGGGCAAGGGTAGGTTTATCAACTTCTTTAAAAACCAGTGGTTTATCGGGGGCTTCAAGGACTATTGCTTTCATAGTAATTTACTAACTTATGTCATTGCGAGCGCAGCGTGGCAATCGCGAATAATGCATTTTAGCTTTTCTGTTTCTACACCGTTATGTCTGCTCTGTA
>JAQBOS010000638.1 GCA_028287925.1 Mucilaginibacter sp.
CTAATCTTTTCGATGTAGTACCTCTTTTTTATTATACGATTTTTCGTTATGATATGTTCCATATTTAACGATACACATAAAGAAGGTAAGTCCTCTATCTGATTAAGTCCAAGTAGCAATCCACCACCTCCAGTAACCAAGTCGAACAAACTCATTCACCCCTGTTTCAGCCAAAATCATATTCAGATTCTCTGATTCATCCTTCATCGCAAAGAACTATCAGCAAATATGAGCGTAAAAATGATATGATTTTTAAATGTGTAAGAACTTGTACATTCGGTAAGAATTCTTTGAATATCGTATAAAGTAAATTAATTTAAAATACACCCAATTAGTTTTAAATACTATAAAGTTAAATATTCTATTAACTATCTTATTTTCAATTATTTATTTCTAAACATCTGATTTTTTCACTATCTTTTCTTGTGAAAAAAAATTCAAATCTTTCCTATAGCTAATAGAATATTTTAAGGAAGAAAACACCTGCGGATCTTGTTTAGCTAAACAGTGTTGGCCTAATGCAGTTACCTGTTCTCCATACTTCCGTTACGGGCTGAAAACTCAATGTCTCTTTGAGAATTACAATTTAACCCAAAGAGGAATCGAACCAAGTAACCAACTTGTAATCAGTTTAAAATCTTCAATTGATCTACTAATTGGTTCGAATTATGTCAAGTCTGGGGAGCAAACCTAAATCCAATATGACTAGCGCACTTCGTCTTAAAGCTGGCCTCGAACGAGCGCCAGTTAATTAACAGTTAGCTGCTATATTCAGCTAATTTTCTGCCTCGTTGTTGCTATCACCTACAAGCGCGGACTCGTTACTTCCAATACCAGCAAGGTTAGGAAGGTATAATGGATTCGTAGGCAAGCATGCGCATCTAAGGCTGTCACAGGGCTCCCTTTTTAAGGGCATCAAGAAATTGCCGGACAAAGTTATTTACGGCATGATCAACGATTGCCATTGTTCTATAAATGGGCCCTATCGCAAATCGTTTGGTGTATCCATTATATCCATAGCCTATTTCATCGTCAAATTTTTGTTCCTACCTTATTCTATTAAGTTCTTGGGTCAGTGCAAGCCTTCCATTTAAAGATTGTTCAGAAGTATTCCAAAACATTAATGCTGCATTCCCATTTTCTTCGAACCAAACATCAAGTTTAAAAATATTTGAATTGACTTTATAATTATCTAATAAGTAATAGTTGCTTTTATACCTGATTTGTTTTACAAATGGAGTGAAACTATCGCCTAAGGCAGCAGCAAATCTATCTGCCCGGTAAGAAGGTAGTCGGTTTTTCATTTCTACTATATTGTTGATATTTTCAAATGCGTTTTCATTTGAAAGAAGACGGTAGAAATCTTCCATTACCTGAATATCCATATTTTTATTTGCGAGATTTTTTAATAAACTAATGTATTGATAAATAAATGTGTAGCTGTCCTGGTTAATATGATCATCCAGACAATTTTTAAGCCAACCTGTAACAAGATCGTCCGGCATTCCGGTAAACACACCAATATTGCGTACCAGGTGGTCGATTTTAGAGGAGGTTTTAGGTGCAAGTTTAAACCCGTCCAGGGAGAGATAAATAATTAGCTCAACGTTATAGCCATTTAGTTCCTGTGAATATTGATAATACCGGTCGATTTGTTCGACCATGTCCGGAGCGTTGTTGACTTTATTTTCTATTATGATTGCCTTTCGTGATACTTCATCCCTTATCCAAATATCTAACCTGCCTTGTTCTCGGATCACAGTGGTATTCTCAAAATCATCTTTCCTGATATTTATTCCCGCCAAACCGTGTAGATAATTAATAAACTGCTTCATAAATCGATCTTGTTCTTGATGAACTCCATTCTTATCAAGTAGCATAGCAATTATATCTGAATGAAAGTTCTCCAGGTGGCTAGTGTATGAGGATATTGTAAATAAGTTAAAAGCAGCCTTTTGTCTGGCCTTTTGAACTAACGCGTAGTTCTCAAGAATAGACCGCATACTGGAGCTATATAATATATCAAATTCCATGACGTAAGGTTTGGTTAACTTGCTGCAATTAGAATCAACACGACATTCCGTAAACTTACAGTTTTTTTTGCCATATGTAATTTCAGGCTAAGACCACCGGGTGAGCTTCGGGATTTTTATTGGTATCATCAACAATCAGTGCCAGCCAAGCGGGACGGCTGCGCAGCCTATTTTGCACAAGGAATTATTTTTTTTCATTTAAAAAAACCTCAAATCTTTCGATTTAAGGTTTGCCGAAACCGGAGAAGAAATCTATCTGTCCCCTTACTATTACACGTAATTCCAATTAACACGGATCAACCCGCCAATGAGCGGGATCTTTCCTGTTTTGTAAGTGACGTTGTCTTGCGACATGGACAGGTTTATACTTGTTGTCGCATGCGTAAGTTTTTGCTTTTTCCTGGGTGGAGAAATTCCCGCCGATTTCTTCCTCGTTTACAATTACAACGTAATGAGATGTTGCGGCGTATTCGCTTGACGCGTGAGGCCTGTGTTCTACGTAAGATGCTGCCATGATTTAAGTGTTTTTATAATTAATGGAACAAATGTAATGGTTGGTTTCTACCGCTTTTTATGGTTTCCCGTAATGAGCAATACAAGTGCTTACTGAAATCGATTTGCATGGTACAAAAAATACAAATCAAACAAGATCATTCGGAGAACTGATTTAACTCCGTTAATCAAACTTCATTCATATTCACCCTTGAAATGACATAAGATATCCTAGCTATTGAAGTGAGTAAGGAACTGACCATTATAGAATCCCAATTATTTTAGGATACGAATCGCTTTATTTCGTATCGGGAACAATTCTTGGTCCAGGCACGTATTTCTTAAAGTTTATTTGCCATCTTGAATTGGGCAGCACGGAAGTACAGGAACGATTAAAAGAGGAAGAAAAGGAAAGAAGCAAGAGACAGAAAAAAACTAATTGAATATAATTTTCACCAGTAGAATTCAATCCATCTACCTGCTATTCTTACATTCTAGCCAAAACGTTGTTTCATGTACCTAAATGCAGTGCGTCATAAATATAAGGGCGCAATTGGCCATCAGGTCCGAAATTTAACGTGGTGGCGGTATTGATAAAACTATATAACAAGTCGCGCAAATCAATTTCCGGCATAGCTTGATAAATCAATGCCATCCGTAGCCGGATTTCAGGATTAGTCGCGATAGTAAACTGGGTGCCTTTGCTACGCAATAACTCCTCCCACTCCCAACCAAAATATTTAGCTGGAAGGTCCGCAGCGACAGCGTTAGGATTTAGTTTTGCAGCACCCGTTAGTGGTGTTTGTGAAGGAGTAACAGTCTGGGGACGTTGTGTTTGAAAACTGGGGCTTTGTTTTGATTTTTGTTGCAAGGGCCTAGCCTTAGGCTTTGTATATACCGGCACTTTTTTAGCGGGTGTTTTCTTTCTAAATATCAACAGCACGAAAACGAAAAATAAAACTAAGGCCATATAATAAGAAAGTAAAGACTAAGATAATAAAATTCGGTGATTTTAATTTACAGCAATGATTTGGCCCATTTCCAAGTATCGGCAATAGGCGTTAGCAAGTCGTATTTGTGCAGGGCTTTTACAATCAGGTTCAAAAAGCCTAGGGCTGGCAACAATAATACAGGCTGTTTGAGCCCTTGAAACAGCAACATTAAGACGATTGAGACTGTAAAGAAAATCCATCCCATGCGGAGCGTTTTCAGGACTGGAAGTTGCCATTGAAAAAATGATGATTGGTGACTCCTGACCCTGGAATTTATCAACTGTGCCAGTTTCAACAGTGTTATTTAGGATTGCGTTGATTTCTTGTACTTGTGAATTGTATGGTGCGATGATCTTGATGTCGCCGGCATCAACTGTCTTAGTTCTTTCGTCGCGATCTGTCCAGTTGGTTTGTCCGTTTGTAAGCAAACTCACGAGTTTTTGAACCGCTTGCGCTTCCTGTTTGGATGCGCTTTGGTTACCTTCATGCGGAACCGGCAGAAACCATAAACCTGCGCCATTAATAAACGGCCCCGTCAGCACTTGTTTTTCAAGTCCTGCTGCTGATATCAAGCGATTTTCGTAAAACAGCTCGGAGATGAAGCTGCAGACATTAGGGTGCATCCGCCAGGTTTGTTCAAGGAAGATGCCTCGATCTGCGGTAATCGTTTGGTGCTCTTGTAGGATATGTTCTAATGATGATACTTCACTGCCTTCAGGGTGGCGGCCTCGTTGGGGTTGCTTGAGTTGTTGCGGGTCGCCGAGCAGAACTACATTATTTGCACCTTGCGCTGCCGCTACTGTATCAATCAGGGACAATTGGCCCGCCTCGTCCACGAAAAGAATATCAACCAGCTCATAACTCGATTGATTCGCCCAAAGCCAGGGCGTGCCGCCAACTACGTTTACCGTTCCATTTTTCAAGCCATTCCACACATCTTCATTCTTTGTGGTTTCTAAAGTTGATTTAGCGCTAAGCGTGGTGACTTTGTGAAGGCACCTCAAGTTGAAGCCTTCTTCTTTTGCAGATACATCAACTTTCTCCAAAAGATTTTGAATAACCTTATGGCTCATTGCGGTAATGCCAACGCTTTTTCCAGCCTTAACAGCTTCTAAGATCATCTTCGAGGCGGTAAAGCTTTTACCTGCGCCTGGCGGGCCTTGAATGGGCAATACACCACTGTTTAGCATATGAATTGCTGCAAGTGATGCAGCGAGTGGTTCCTTGCCCCAATCTATGCCCGCTCTTACACGAGGCAATTCCCGCAATAACAGGTCACGCACAACGCGGTACTCAGGAAAATCATTTTCAATGCCATTAAAAATGATCCATTGACATA
>JAQBOS010000661.1 GCA_028287925.1 Mucilaginibacter sp.
CTAATCTCTAACCTCCGGTCTCTAATCACTATTCATAACTTAGTGTATTGGAATAAAATAATTAACACAATTAAGTATTTGTATATCAATATGTTAACTAGTGTGTAAAATATACATTATGTAAATAAATGCATCTGTTTTCTTGGTTCTTAGATAGTAAAACTGCTAATTTTGCGGCAACCAATTTTACTATTTTAATGAGAAAGAGTACTACCAATTTACCTGATCTGAGTTATTTACAGCTTGATCAGGCGAGGACTGTTTTTTACCAATTAAATGCTGCCGAACTTGTTGAGGAGGCTTTAAAAAGAAATGAGGGCGTTTTGGCCGATACCGGCGCACTTGCAATTGATACCGGCGAATTCACAGGCCGGTCGCCAAAGGACCGTTTTATTGTTGAGGACAACATAACCAGGGATAGCGTTTGGTGGGGTAAAATAAACATTAAGTTTGATGCTGATAAATTTGATGCCCTGTTTGAAAAAGTTACCGGCTACCTGGCCGGGCGTGACATATTTGTACGCGACAGCAGCGCCTGTGCAAACGAAAAATATCATATCGATATCCGTGTTGTAACCGAAACCGCTTATCAAAACCTGTTTGTTCACCACTTATTTTTACGCCCGGAAGTGGCTGATGCAGGTTCTGTACCTGAATGGACAATAATAGCGGCGCCCGGCTTTAAGGCCGATCCGGAAGTTGACGGAACCCGGCAGCATAATTTTTCTATTATCAACTTCAGTAAAAAAATTATACTCATTGGTGGCACCGGGTATACCGGCGAGATCAAGAAAGGGATCTTTTCGGTTTTAAACTTTATACTGCCGCATGAAAAAAAGGTGCTTTCTATGCATTGCTCAGCTAACACAGGAACAAAAGGGGATACGGCTATATTTTTTGGCTTATCGGGTACAGGCAAAACAACCCTTTCGGCTGATCCCGAGCGCAACCTTATAGGTGATGACGAGCATGGCTGGAGCGACTACACCATATTTAACTTTGAAGGCGGCTGCTATGCAAAATGCATTGATCTTACCGCCGAAAAAGAGCCTCAGATCTTTAACGCCATTAAATTTGGCTCGCTGCTTGAAAATATTAATTTTATAAAAGGCAGCCGCACGGTTAATTTTTCAAACATCGATAAAACAGAAAATACCCGCGTTGCTTATCCTTTATATAATATTAGCAACGCAGTGATTCCGTCAATAGGAGATTCGCCAAAAAACATTTTCTTTTTAACGGCAGATGCTTTTGGAATTTTGCCCCCGGTATCAAAATTAAGCGCCGAACAGGCCATGTACCACTTTATTTCGGGCTATACGGCAAAGGTTGCTGGCACTGAAGCCGGTATAACAGAGCCAAAAGCTACTTTTTCGGCATGCTTTGGCGAAGCGTTTTTGCCCCTGAACCCGGTTGTGTATGCGGAATTACTGGGTAATAAAGTAAAAAAACACCAGGTAAAAGTATGGCTGATAAACACAGGCTGGACTGGCGGTCCTTACGGAACAGGCAAAAGGATGAAGCTTAAATACACCCGCGCCATGATCTCGGCCGCTTTAAATGGTGAGCTGGAAAATGTGAAATATGCCACACACCCAATATTTAACTTGCAAATGCCGCAAAGCTGCCCCAATGTACCGGATAATTTACTCGACCCGCGAAACACCTGGGCCAACGCCGATGGCTATGACGAAAAGGCTAACGATCTGGCTGCTGCCTTCATAAAAAACTTTGAACAGTATGCCCCGTTTTGCAAGGCCGACATTATTAACGCCGCCCCAAATGCTATTGTATCTGTGTAGGTAACATGATTTTTATAAACAGCAATATTGGTTTAGAAATTATGGAACAAAACACAACATAAACGCTTCGCGCTTTATGTTGTGTTTAAAAAGGAGATAGAGAGATGTTGCCCCGGGCGATTTTAGGAACAAGGTTTTAACGCTGTTAACTACAGATGGTTATAAGATAAAAAAGACCGGCGGATAAAGTCGCTTTGTGCATTTTAATTCTCCGGATTAGCTATGCAAAATAAACTTGCTTTTAACCTAAGCTTTTAGTTATATTTACCCTCACAAAGCAAAATAACCAGCTTCACTGGCATCGGTAACATAAATTTTATAAATTATTGTTTGCTATTATTAAAAAAAATGGGTTTTATTGCAAAATATTATTTGTACAAAACACAATTTTTAGTTTTCGTCGTTATGTATTGCACCAATAGTGCATAACGGATGAAGATTGAATTAAAATTTTGTAAAGAATATCATAAAATATTTTTTTATTTCATTTAAATTCTATTTTTGTTATTCACTTTTTATGTATTGCATTTAACAAACTTATATTCATAAACTAAAAACTAAAACTAAAAACTAAAAGTAATGGCAAACGCACCAACAAAACCAACTAGTCCTGTAAAAAAAGAAAGCTCATCATCAGGCATGTTTGCAACTTTAACTATCCCGATCTGTATCGTAGTTGCAATTTTAATCTTCATTTTTATACTGGGCCAACCAAGCCACTTTGCTGACGGTGACGTAGAAAAAGGTACACCAAGTGACTT
>JAQBOS010000026.1 GCA_028287925.1 Mucilaginibacter sp.
AAACAACGGCAGGTAAAAAAAATGATCTCATCGTATGTAGGCGAAAATGCGGAGTTCGAAAGGCAATTGCTAAGCGGCGAGCTTGAAGTTGAACTGATTCCGCAAGGCACACTGGCAACCCGTTGCATGGCGGCAGGATACGGAATGCCTGCAATTTTTACCCCGGCAGGCATAGGCACCGAGGTAGCGATAGGCAAAGAAGTAAGAAATTTTAATGGTAAAGATTATTTAATGGAGATGGCTTTTGAGGCTGATTTTGCTATTGTAAAAGCCTGGAAAGGTGATACAATGGGAAATTTAGTTTACCGCGCAACTGCCCGTAATTTTAATGCGGTTATGGCAATGGCCGGTAAAATCACTATTGCTGAAGTAGAAGAACTGGTAGAACCCGGTGAAATTGATCCGGATCACGTTCATACTCCGGGGATTTTTGTGCACCGGATTTTTCAAGGGAAAAACTACGAAAAACGTATTGAACAACGTACTGTTAGAAAGAAATAAACACCCTTGTCATTGCGAGCGATAGCGCGGCAATCTCGTCGTTATGCATGGCGAATATGCATAGCTACGAGATTGCTTCGTCGTTCCTCCTCGCAATGACATAATATAGAAATTATGTTAGACAAAGAAGGAATAGCAAAACGAATTGCTAAAGAAATAAAAGACGGTTATTACGTAAACCTGGGTATTGGGATTCCTACATTGGTAGCCAATTATATTCCTGCAAATATTGATGTTGTATTGCAATCAGAAAACGGATTGCTGGGCATGGGGCCTTTCCCTTTTGAGGGTGAGGAAGATGCAGATATTATAAACGCAGGTAAACAAACTATTACCATGCTGCCCGGATCGGCTATTTTTGATTCGGCTATGAGCTTCGGGATGATCAGGGCTAAAAAGGTAAACCTTACCATATTGGGCGCTATGGAAGTATCTGAAAATGGCGACATTGCCAACTGGAAGATCCCCGGAAAAATGGTTAAAGGAATGGGCGGTGCGATGGATTTGGTGGCATCGGCAGAGAATATAATTGTTGCCATGCAACATGTAAACAAAGCAGGAGAATCAAAGCTGCTACCCCAATGTACATTACCATTAACCGGCGTTAATTGCGTTAAAAAAATTGTAACCGAATTAGCCGTGCTTGATGTATTGCCGGAAGGTGGTTTTAAACTACTGGAACGTGCACCCGGTGTAAGTGTTGAAGAAATTATAAAAGCAACGGCAGGTAAGTTGGTAATTGAGGGAGAGGTGCCGGAGATGGTTATTTAGTCCATTGGATAAAACTTACGAAGTTTTCAAAACTTCGTAAGTTTCTAGCAGGCTAAAACAACTTCCTTCTCAAATCTTTCGAAATCTCTTCCGTTACACAAATAATATCTTCAGCCTTATGGCTGTTGTTCACGATTATTTTGTCGCATTCATCTTTATAAGGCAACAGGAATTCGTTATAAGCCGGCCTCACATGGTTTACCCATCTGTACATCACATCCTCGTGCGAATAGCCGCGTTCGAGTAAATCGCGCTTAAGGCGGCGCTGTAGGGCTATGTCATCATCAGCCTCGATGAAGATCTTTAGGTCAAGTGTTTCGGCGATCTTTTTAAAGTGAAGAATAAACAAGCCCTCTACAATTATAATTGGGGCAGATTTTATCTCCAGCATCTTAGGTACCGCATCAACATTATTAAAAGTGTATTCCTTTTTTAGAATCGTTTTGCCGTTTAGCAGGCTGTCAATATCTATCTCAAAATGGTCATGATCAATAGTGGAAGGAAGATCGAAGTTATAATGCGCAATTTCCTCCTTGGTCATGTTATGAGCTACAGGAAAATAGTAATCATCCTGCGAAACAAGACATACCTCATCTGCAGAAAAATGCTCCAAAAAACACTTTAAAAAAAAGGTTTTGCCAGATCCGCTTCCTCCGGCAATACCAAGGATATATGGTTTATTCATTCGGGCTGCCGTAGCTGATGTTTACATGAAAGCGTTTATCTAAAGCGCCTAATGAGTCAGCAACATTTTTTGTCATCACTAAAATAACATCTTTTGTTGATTCATTATCTGTAAAACGGCCAACTACTTTTGCAAAAGTAGTACGGTTAGTCATTGGGTTTGTAATTTTTATAACAGTGCCAATAGGGGCTGTGCGGTGAAGCACCAGCTTTTTATTAGGGTCAAGACTGGGGTCATCAATCCATGTTGCTACGCCTTTTTCATTTTTTTCATAAAGTCCATACTTGTTTGCGTTTAAATGGCTGCTGCTGTCTTTTGCAATAATCGGCGCCAGGTTTGAGTCGCGTTTTGCCACTACCTGCTGCGTGTCTGCCTTTGCCACTTGTTGAACAGCTTGCTGTGGCTGTTGTTGTCCGGTTGCAGGCTGCACTAAAATGATTTGACCGGGTTGCAGATTTGTTGATGTTAAGTTATTTAGCTTAGTAACGGCATCAACATTGGTATTAAAGCGTTTTGCTATAGAATACAGGGTCTCTCCGGCTGATACTTTATATTGTGTTGGCGGGGTATTGTCCTGCTGTACGGGTTGCTGTGCTACAGGTTGTTGTGTAACCTGGACTGGCTGTTGTGCTACTGTGCTCTCCGGCGCAGGTTGCTCGTGTGCGACATTAGCATCACTTTCTTTGTGCTTTTTATGGCCCGTTTCTTCATTTGCCTCTTTAGATTCACGTGCAAGCCTGGCTTTTTTCTCTTTTTTAGTTTCCTTTACAGCGGCTTCTGTTGATTCTTTTTTGCTCTTTTTAAATGGAATATCAGTTGGTACATTTACAACTTTACCTAATGATAATGTTTCTTTTTTAGCGCCGTTAAATTTCATTAACACTTGTGGCTTTATATTATAACGCCTCCCGATGGAGTAATAGGTATCGCCTGCCTTAACTTTAAACAGCACCATTTTCTTGCCGTCATTGTTTTTTACGCCTATGGAATCAATTAAGGGGTTAGCAAATAGTGATACGGATAATGTAAATAACGATACGGTCAATAATAGAATCTTAAATTTCATAATGAACTTTGAATCAATAATTTATAGGGATAAAACTTTTAGTTCAGCCTTATTTTTTATGTAAATTAAATGGTTTTTATGCAATATAAACGCCTCTGGCTGCATTTTTTGTATCTTGTTATTCAACAAATCTTCATAAATTTTCTTGTTCCCATCCATAATAAATAACAATTGGTTTAGTTGGCCGTCAACCAAGGTGTGCAAAGATACAATTCTGAAGT
>JAQBOS010000034.1 GCA_028287925.1 Mucilaginibacter sp.
GCTTCACTTATTTTATTGGTGTATAACGACCGGTAAAAATGCATAGCCGATCCATAATAAGCTTCTTCGCGTTTTTCATGCCACTTCTTTTTTTGCGAAGCACTTCCCGGCAGCTCCTCAAATAGCCGTTCACCGCCGTAGGCAATTATGTTTGCTACCCTATCGCTTATAAAATCTTTAAGCAGGAATTTAACCCTATAACCTAACGCCTTATTCTCAACTATTAAAAATTCATCCGCACTTGCTTCCAGCGTTTGTTTTGTACGGTTAAACTGAAGGTTAAGCACATGAGGGTTTGTAACTACGCAATTTTTTGCATTTTCATCAACACCTATAAAATCTTTTCTGAACGACTCATAATTTTTTTTCCAGTCGGCGGCGGATATTATCGTCACCTCCTTAAGCATTAGCGGTTTAGGTTTTAATTGAATATCCATTTTTATAGGCTCTCGACCTACAAGTACGGTTTTTGAATAATCCTCGAAACCCAATATAGTAACGGTTAAAGTGTACTGCCCGGGCCTGATATAATTCAATGAAAATTTACCGTCCTCGGCGCTTGCAGATCCAACGGATGAATTACTTAAAAAAACACTTGCCCGTGGTAGAGGTTTGTTTGTTTCTGCATTGGTTATTACCCCGGTAATAATTCCATCTTGGGCAAAAGATATAACCGGAAAAAATATACAAAGAAGGATGAACCAGGGGAATCGCATCGGTCAATATTACAATTAAATTTGAAGATGCTAAAAAACGGAATAATTATGAACTAAGGATGAAAAAAAAAGTCCGAAAGTCGGAAAAGACCGAAAGTCCGCAAGTAATAAAGGTTCTGGCTTAAAGAGTAATAGCTTCGTTACAAAACTAATCCCTCTTTCTTTCGGACTTTACTGACTTTTCGGTCTTTCGGACTTCCTCACAACGACCTCAAAAAATTCAGGATCGCATCCCTGTCAGATTTAGACAGATTTGAAAAATAGGCTTTTGATTGATCCGCTTCGCCGCCATGCCACATAATGGCTTCGGTTAAGGTACGTGCGCGCCCGTCATGCAAATAATAGCCCGGGTTATTAACCGTTTCAAATAAACCTACACCCCATAATGCCGCAGTTCTCCAATCCTGTCCGCCAGCCAAAAAATCGGGCCGGTTATCAGCAAGGCCGGGGCCCATATTATGTACCAGCAGATCTGTATAAGGATGTATTATTTGGTTTGATACAGAAGGAAACGCTACATTAATGCCCGTAGTTAATGTTTGCTTATGGCAGTTAACACATTTTGCCAGTATAAACAATTGTAATCCCCTTTTTATAGTTGCATCTGTAGTATTCCTTCGGGCAGGCACGGCAAGCGTTTGGGCATAAAATTTAACCGCGTTCAAAAGGCTGTCGGGCAGTTCAGGATCGTCCTTTAAGCCGTCATACTGGGGTTGTCCAAAACTATTTTCAACAGGGAGCACGCTGGTAGTTATCCCCATATCCTGGTTAAAAGCACTTGCAACCTGGGTTAAAATAGATGCAGTATTGGCTTTCCAGCCAAAACGGCCCATTTGCCTGCTATTTGTCACTGCATCCCATACATAGTTAACTTTTCCCTTTATTCCATCACCATTGACATCATCAGGGTCGGCAAGTGCAACAATTTCGCTTTCGGGCACAGCCTCCAGTAAACCCAATCCAAACATTGGCGGTGCTAAACGTGGTGAAAGCAGGTAAGCGCCGGCTATAGGAGTATATAGATTTGTTAAAGTATAAGTTGGTGTTCTTAGCTCGTAAGTTTCCCCATCAGCAAATGAATAGGTATTATAAGCATAAGCAATATTCACTTTACATTCGGGCACTTTACCAAAAACTGCTTTATCCTGTAACTGTAACCCATAACCGGGTACCGGCACCGGGCCGCCATGCGCATCATTGCCAGGCAAGCTTATCCGCATTAATAACGAGGATTGTAATTCGCCGGCAGTTGGTAAACCAATGCCATCATTATGATGACAGTTTGTGCATGAAGTATTATTAAAAATAGCGCCTAAACCGCTATGAATGGGCGCCGGTGCAGTAACAAACGACTGGTTAAAAACCAGGTCGCCCAGTTCATGCACATGGGTGTCATAACCTTTCAGGCCCGGAAACATGTTTCCGAAAGCTTGCGAGGTAGCGCTAAAAACTGTTTCATCGCCTCCGGAAAGCCGGTCATCATATTGATCTTCAGGAAACACTTTTGATTTCTGGCACTTTACCAATATAAGTACCAGTATAATCAATACCCCAATTACCTTTAATTGTCTCAATTTATTTCTTAGTCTTTTATATTAGCTTCAACAAAATCATTCAAGTCACCTTCGATGGTAGCTTTTAAAGTACGGATGGCGGTTTGAATCTGGCCTACTTTGTCTTTATTTGCGTAAATGGCTTTTTCATAAGTAATCCCATTTAAAAGGCCAAAAGACGATACCGCCGCATTGATCTGGGTTTGAATTTTAGCGTCGAGCGATATATTTTTTGATTTAACCAACTCGCTTAAGCTGTGCCCGCTGGTACCATTATATGAGCTTAAATAAGCATTTAATACCCCTCTGATGTTGTTTGTAAAGTCGGTAACAGAGTTATGGGAGAATGAAGACTCATCCAATGTTGAATCCTGCGCGGCTAATGGGGTTTGCATCTTTTCATCAGCTACCTCGTTACAAATATCAGCCATCGAGCCTACCAGCGCCTTAAAAAAATCCTTGCGGGTTGTAAACCGGGTGCTACCTTTGCCTGCTGTGGTAACCTGCACTGTAAAATTGCCAGACTGTGAAGGATCCCAGCTATCGCGTAATTGTTTTGTGGTGTTATATAAGCTTTGTGTTAGCGATGAAAGGTATGTTTTTTGGCGATCTGTTATCTGTGCGGCCTTTTTTGTACCGCCAACACCATAAATAATATATTCAATAGCGTGAAAGCCTTTTAATGTTGTTTCAAGCGGATCAATATCGCCAACAGCTAATGGGTTCTTGCTTGATAGTAATGAGTCGAGGTCAGTTTTATTAACCGGCCAGTCATCCATTGTTGGGTCGTAGTTAAAATCCTCAACCGGGCCGAACAAATATCCCTCGCATGATTCCCATGCACCGCGGGTATTTTTCCATGCATCCTGTGTTGCTTTAAGGTTTGCATCGTTTGGTGTAGCAATAAATAAAGCAGCGGCATCTTTCATTATACCTGCTTTAGTTTCAATATCCAGGTAGTTTGGGTTTGCCAGGTTAGTTGGAAAATCTGCCAGCACCTGGCCCTCAAGCGTACCATCGGTATTTGTTTTTGTGGGCGTATTATTTTTTGAGCAGCTGGCAATAGTAACTGCAACTATACAAAACAGCGTAATTATTTTAGTTTTCATAGGCTATTAACTTATATTAATTATTATTTGATCAGATTCTATTTGAGTGGGATACTTTTTTAACGGGCGCTCGGCAGGTCCGTTTGTAACATGGCCTTCGTTATCAAAAGCGCTGCCGTGCAGGGTGCATTTAAAGCCATTACCTGTTGATATAAGCTGGTTATCAGCATGGGTGCAACGCAGCAATAATGCGGTATAGCTCCCGTCTTTCTCTTTTTTCAGGCCGATGTTATAATACAAGCTTTTAGGCTCAATAAGCTGAAAATCGCTATTAGCAAATAAGCTTACCGGTACAGCTATTTTATTATTAGCTATAGTAATTTTATAAACCGGCAGCGCCGTACCACACGAGGCCAGCGAGCCAATAAGCATGCCTGCTCCTGTTGCCAGGCATAGCGAACATGATTGCTTTACAAATTTCCTTCTGTCCATATCATCAAAATGAAAACGCAAGGCCAAGATTAACCAGGTTATTATTTTGCTGGTAAGGCAAGGCAACAGGGTTTGGATTAATTATCAGTTCGGGATTTTGAGCACCTGTGTGGATGATCCGTACATCGGCTTTTATAGCCACATTACGGATAGGCAGGTAAGTAAAACCTGCAACAATATGGTTTTGATCAAGCGTACCATCCACAATTCCGTTTGAGGGAACGCTTGCATTTATATCAAGCGTTTCATCGCGCACGAAAACAATAAGCTGCTGATCGTGTAATTTTCTTAAATGATACAGAAGGTCATAAGCCAACTCAACATAAGCGCCATATTCGGTTTTTGGCGTGTTGTTGGCATAGGCCCTGTTAATATTTTCAGCATCGGGGATAGCTACTATAGCACCCAAAGCCTTGAAAAAGAACCCTTTTCTTGCATATTGGAGATCGCCTTCGCCAATGGCCAAAGGTGTACCAAATATGCCCGAGCTTAAGCCGAGGCTGTCTGCCTTGCGTTTGCTCACCCCTACTGTACCGCCATAATAACCTGCCAGCTGAGCCTTAAAATCTCCCTGGTAATATTGTACTGAAGCAGTTACCGCCAGGTTATTCCCGGTAGCGTTACGGCCCTCAAACCTGCCATCTCTAATCCCGGTGCCATGGTCAAACATAGCCGAGCTTACGCCATTTACCAACCCGACCGAATAGTTTAAAGGCAAACCGTTTAAACTACCATAAAGACCAATACCTAATTCGCGCCATGTTGACGGAAGGATGAACGTTTCTACATAATTACGTTCGTTGCCGTTAAAGGTGTTAGGCAGGTGGTTTTCATTTAAAACACCTATCCTCGGTAAAAACAAACCCGCAACTATATATTGATTAGCGTTTAAATTAAATTTAAGATAGGCCTGTTCAATTGATACTTCACCACCGCTTTCGCCGCCGGTAACTTTTGCATCCTCAACTTCAAGCTCAGAAAAAACGGAGATCTTATCATTGAATTTATGACCCGTAAAAATTACAAATCGTTCCAGGTCCAGCTTTGAAGTACCAAGGTTATTGTTACGTTGGTAAAATGCATTACCATAACCACCTATCGTGGTTGAGCTTTTTGAAATATTATTATTTAATGAATCTTCAGACGTTACCGGCGCAGTTCTCTGCGCAAATAAAACTCCGGCTATCAAAAGAAATAAAACTGATAAAGTAAAAGTTTTTGTTTGCATATGGGGCACTTAATTGTTCGCAAAGTAAAACTTTATTTAGACTTAATCCAAATTAAAATAAAATTTATTCAGCATGAATGTAATGCAGGTAGAGAGCAATTGTAGTAAGTAAATGTGCAGGGATAGCCGAAGCATCTATGCTAATCGCGCCATAGAAAGGGAAACAAAATAAGCGAGGTAGTAATTACAATTACATTGATAGCCAAAAGCACGCCAATATTGCCATAGCTTAAACTCCTGTCCAGCCCATCCATAGCGCTTTTGCTAAG
>JAQBOS010000087.1 GCA_028287925.1 Mucilaginibacter sp.
TGTTGAATTATTATCTAAGATCTTTTTTTCCAAAGTCGATGATTATCGGTGTTGCCACGCAGATTGACGAGTATGTACCGAAACACACACCGATCAACAATGCAAACGAGAACCCGCGGATAGTATCGCCACCGAAGATGAATAATACCAGCAATATCAAGACTACTGTTAGCGCAGTGATAATGGTACGGCTCAATGTATTATTGATCGCATCGTTAATTACTGTTTTCGGATCATCAGTTTTTGCATGGTGCAGGTTAAGGAATTCACGGATCCGGTCAAATACTACAACTGTATCGTTAATTGAATAACCTATTACCGTTAATATCGCCGCAATAAATGATTGATCAATATCAAGTGAGAACGGAAGCACATCCTTAAATATAGAGAAGAATGCTAATACCATTAAGGCATCATGCGCAGTTGCAAACATCGCACCCAAACTAAACTGCCATTTACGGAAACGGATCAGTATGTATGCCGATATAATAATGATGGCAAATATTATCGTTAAAGCAGCAGATTTTTTGAGTCCATTTGCTATGGTAGGTAAAACTTTTTGATAGTCTATTATACTTTTCTCGGTAACGTGTGTTGCCGGGTTTGTATTTAATGCCTTTATCAACGCAGCCTGTACTTGTGCATCACTTGTGGGCGAATCTTTATCAAGCAGGTATTTAGTTGTAATGCTTATATCGGTACCAAAGGTTTTAACCTCGTTGCCTTCACCTAAATGTTTATCAACAATCTTACGTACGGTTTCGGTATTTACGTCCTTAGTTGCGAACCTCATTACATAAGTACGACCGCCTACAAAGTCAACTCCATAATTAAAGCCTTGCGTTGCCATTGAAATAAAACCGGCAATAATAAAAGCGCTTGAGAATATGTAGAATTTGAAACGGTTTTTTACGAAGGCGTAATTCGCATTTTTGAAGGTATGTGAGCTCCATGGGTTTGAGAATTTAATGTCCCAACCTTTTTCAAGCATGTATTCAAATATCAGCCTTGATATTAACAATGAGCAGAACAGTGAAGTAACAATACCTATCATTAAAGTGATTGCGAAACCCTGGATCGGCCCTGTACCGAAAGTAAACAGGATTAGACCTGTTAAGAAAGTACTTATGTTTGAATCTAGAATTGATGACAGTGCATGTTTAAAACCATCGGCAACTGCAATTCTTAATGATTTTCCCAAAGCTAATTCCTCCCGCACACGTTCATAGATTAATACGTTAGCATCAACCGAGATACCCAAAGTAAGTACT
This sequence comes from Mucilaginibacter sp., assembly GCA_028287925.1. Classification (GTDB taxonomy): domain Bacteria; phylum Bacteroidota; class Bacteroidia; order Sphingobacteriales; family Sphingobacteriaceae; genus Mucilaginibacter. The sequence goes on from JAQBOS010000087.1 coordinate 1,272, forward strand.
ATACCCGCAACACCCGGCATGGTTAACACAGCTCCAAGGCTGGTTAATACACCCATTAAAAAGAAGATGTTAATTATCACCGCTACCACTGCTACTGTACCGGCACGATTGTAGTAAGCTATCATGAATACCAATACTACCAGCAAACCTACAAGGCTTGATAATAAACCGGCGTTGATAGAGTCCTGACCTAAGGATGGGCCTACAACTGATTCAGTAACAATATGTGCTGGTGCCGGTAAACGGCCTGCCTTTAATACGTTGGCCAAATCCTTTGCTTCTTCAACAGTAAAGTTCCCTGAAATTGATGATGTTCCACCCGCAATTTCATTTTGCACAACAGGTGCTGTGTAAACGTTATCATCAAGCACAATGGCTATTGATTGTTTATTGTTTACATCAGCAGCAGCTTCGGCGGTAACAGTGCGCCATTTTTGAGCACCATCTGAGTTCATGGTCATACTAACCTCTGGGCTGCCTTTTTGGTCAACATCATTATGGGCATCATTAATCACATCACCTGCAAGCACGGGCCCGTTTTCGGCGCCAACTAATTTTATAGCATAAAGCTCAAATATTTTTGTTTTGTCCTGTGGTTTTACTGACCAAAGGAATTTCATGCTTTGGGGAATTACAGTTCTTACTTCAGGGCTGCGAAGGTATTTGTTAACCTGTGCCGTATCTTTCACTTCGGCACGGCCAACAATGGGGCCATGGGCAAGCTCACCTTGTCCGTTTTGTCCCTGGTACATCTGTGGCTTTAAAATATTGAACAGTGGGTACTGATCAGCAAACTGTGATTTTGCGCCTAAGGCCGATGTATCTTTACCTGCATTTTTCTGAACTTTGTTCAGTAATGATAAAGCACCTTTGTTTTTAGATGTATCTGCTTTTACAGCCGCCGTTGTTTTAGTATCGGTTGCTTTTACAGATACAGCAGCTTTTGTGGTATCTTTTTTAGACGCCTTTATTTTTGCTGCAATTAAACCGTTCATGTTAGTCAGCAACTGGTAAACCTGGCTGTTATCATAAGTTTGATAAAACTCAAGCTTTGCAGTACCCGATAAAAGCTTACGAACGCGTTCAGGTTCTTTAACACCCGGAAGCTCAATTAAGATCCGGTCTTTACCAGGTAATAGCTGAATGTTTGCATTTGCAACGCCAAACTGGTCAATACGGGTATTTAAAATAGTGTATGATTGTTGTACAGCTGTTTTTGCCAGATCTTTCAGGTAGCTTTCAACCTGGCTGTTTGTAGCATTAAACTTAATATGGTCCTGGTTATCTTTTGTTGAGAAGATAGCGGCAAGCTTTCCATTAGGATTGATCTTTTCGTATTCATCAACAAACAGGGTAATATAATCCTGCTGACTCGTTACACCGTCAACCGTAGCAGCAGCCATTGCCTGGTTAAATGCAGGATCCTGGTTGTTATTTGATAATTTTTTTACCAGTTCGTTCAACGAGATCTGCATGGTTACGCTCATACCACCCTGAAGGTCCAAACCAAGGGCTAGCTCTCTTTGTTTAACGTACTGAAAATTGTGCTTAAAAAGCGGATACACCGGTTGTGTTGAAATTGAATCCAGGTAAGCCTTTACTTTTGTGGTATCACCTTTTGCGTACACCTGCGCATCATTTTCAACTTTATGGGCGACCCAAGTAAATGAAAGCTGGTATATACATACAACAGCCATCAATATGGCGAAAAATTTAACAACCCCTTTACCTTGCATTGTGAATTAAAATATGTAATTAATTAGTTTATAAGCATTTTAAATAAGACGGCAAATCTAATAAAATTTCCTAAGCATGAAATTTTTAATTTAAAACAATGGGGGAGGAGGAGAGATTAGAGGCCAGAGATTGGAGGTTAGGTTTTTTATTGGTTGATAATGAGTGGTTTGTGTAAATAAAAAAGTTGTAAAATATTTAAAACAGATAACTTAAAATTATGTTCATAAGCACTTTTAGCCGTATACACTAATCTCCAACCTCTAATCACTAATATCGTTCATAGGTAATGAATGAGTAGGGCAATAAATTTTTCTCATCGGGCTGGTGATCCTCACGGAATACTTCTTTCCATTCATGCAGATCAATTTCAGGGAAAAAGCTGTCGCCTTCAAATTGTTTGTGAACAATGGTGAGATAGATCCGGTCTGTAAGGTGCATAGCTTGTTTATAGATCTCTGCCCCGCCAACAATAAATACTTCCTGCTCAGTTTTGCAAAGGGCAATAGCAGCTTCTATTGAGTTTACCACTTCACAGCCTTCAATGGTTATAGCCTGTCTGGTAATTATAATGTTGCGGCGGTTAGGTAGTGGCTTGCCAACCGAGTCATAAGTTTTACGGCCCATTATTACCGTGCCGCCGGTAGTTATCTCTTTAAAGTGTTTAAGGTCTTTAGGCAGATACCATAATAATTTATTGTCCTTGCCTATGGCGTGGTTTTCGGAAATGGCAACTACTATTGTTATCGTCATTGGGTATTATTGATGAGTTTATCGGATATCCAGCTTTTTATTTCTTCAATTCTTATGTCGCCTTTGCTGGCGGCAATAGTCATGTCATACTTTTCATCCTGGGTTGCAGAAATATCATAACCTGATTCAAGCAACGTCAACCTTAATAACAAATAAGCGATTCTTTTGTTACCATCTATAAAGGGATGATTGATTATTATGCTTTCGAAAATAGCTGCGGCTTTTTCTGTAGCCGAAGGATATAAATCCTGTTGATCAAAAGAAGCATAAGGCCTGGCTAAAGCAGCAAGTAGTGAGCCTTTGTCCCGGATTCCTTTACTTCCTCCAAATTTATCGATAAGAATGTTATGAAGTCTTTCAGCCGTACCCAAGTCAATCATTGAGCAAGCCTTTCAAAAAGTTCTTTATCCTCAGCAAGGATCTTTTTTAAATTATTATCAAGTTTAATTTGATCGGGCGATTGATGCTGGATTTGTTTTAAATATTCGAGTATTTGAGGCAATATATCTTCCGGTACTTCTTTCAGTACTTTTTCTATCTCAGTCCTTACTTCTATTACGGTCATACACAAATTTAGTAAATTTTATATTATACCGCCACCGCCGCCTTTATATGCGGCCACGGATCATAATTTTCCAATTCAAAATCTTCAAACTTAAATTGAAAAATATCCTTTACCTCCGGATTGATCTTCATAGTTGGCGACGGACGTGGTTCGCGGCTTAGTTGCAGTTGTGCCTGCTCCAGGTGGTTGTTATAAATGTGGGCATCGCCAAACGTGTGTACAAAGTCGCCATAGTCGAGGTCACACACCTGTGCCATCATCATAGTTAGTAATGCATACGAAGCAATGTTAAAAGGCACACCTAAAAATATATCTGCACTTCGTTGATAAAGCTGACAAGATAGCTTGCCACGTTTCTCTCCTTTCAGAGGGGCGGGGGGCTCCACATAAAATTGGAACAAACTATGGCATGGCGGCAAAGCCATCTGGTTAACATCAGCAACGTTCCATGCCGATACCATCATCCGGCGCGAATCGGGGTTTGTTTTAATTTGATTTACAACCTGGGTTATCTGGTCAATGTGCCCGCCGTCAGGTTTTGGCCATGATCGCCATTGATAGCCGTACACCGGCCCAAGGTTGCCCTCAGCATCAGCCCACTCGTCCCAGATGCGAACGCCGTTATCTTTTAAATATTTAATATTGGTATCTCCGCTTAAAAACCAGATCAGCTCATGAATAATGGATTTTAAGTGCAATTTTTTAGTGGTTACCATCGGGAAGCCATCCTGCAGGTTAAAACGCATCTGGTAACCAAATACACTTAAAGTGCCAGTTCCGGTGCGGTCATGTTTTTGAGCGCCGGTTTCCATAACATGGCTCATCAGGTCGAGATACTGTTTCATTGTTTGAGTTGATTAGGTTGATTGAGTTGGATTAAGTTGATTAAGTTCTTACAAGAACAACTATACCTTTTCAATCAACGGAAATAAATACAAATAAAAATAATCTTATTTGGCTATCCTAAGAATGTGCAAAAATACAGGTTTGTTAATCATTCCTAATCACAAAGAACATAATAACTTTGCGGCAAAAGATGCCGGCCGTGGAGATACTGCCGCTGGGGCGTTGTTTAACTTAATCAACCCAATCAACTAACACCAACCAATGATAACATTTCCAAACGCAAAAATTAATATCGGCCTGAATGTAATTAACCGACGTGATGATGGCTACCATAACCTGGAAACTATTTTTTACCCGGTTAACATAAAGGATGCCCTGGAAATTGTTGTTGCCGATGAGTTAAGCTTTGAATCTTCCGGTTTGGAGATCCCGGGAAGGATGGAGGATAACCTGTGCATCAAAGGGTATCACCTGCTAAAAAAAGACTTCGACCTACCGCCTGTTAAAATCCATTTGCATAAACATATTCCAATAGGAGCCGGGCTTGGCGGCGGGTCATCTGATGCTGCATTTTTTATCCGCCTCATTAATCAGAATTTTAATTTGGGAATGGACGATGAGCAAATGATCGGCTATGCCCGGAAGCTTGGCGCTGATTGTGCTTTTTTCATCCAAAACAAACCTGTGTTTGCTTTTGAGATAGGGGATGAGTTTGAACCCGTAAGGCTCGATCTTTCAAAATATCAAATAATCCTGGTAATGCCGCCGGTTCAGATCTCCACCGCTGAAGCATACCGCGGGGTAAAACCAGCACCGGTTAAGGAGTCATTAATGGACCTGATCTATGAACCGATTGCTGAGTGGAGGAAATATATTAAAAACGATTTTGAAGTTTCCGTATTTAAAGACCACCCGGAGATAAGAGGAGTAAAGGCAGCCTTGTACGAAGCCGGCGCCCTGTACGCCAGCATGAGCGGGAGTGGAGCCTCAGTTTTTGGCATCTTTGATAAAACGTCTGACCTGAGCGCGCTTGAAAACGATAACCAGGTGTTTTATTAGGATTTCGATTTTGGAAGAAAGAAAATTTACGAAGTTTTTAAAACTTCGTAAATTTGATATTGTCTGAACCGGGATTAAACAGATTAAAGGATTCCTCGGATTGCCGAATGATTATATGGGGAATTTTATCAATCTTTGAAATTCATTAGTTCTAATAGTCCGATAAAATTCCAAAATCTGTTTAATCCCGGTTCAGAAAAAAATTCCGAAATCGAACATCCGAAATCCGAAATTTCTCATACCCCAGCATCTTCACTAACCCCGCGGCCAACGCCTTCAACCCAGTCGGTATCTCCCCAGCCTTTTGCAACGGCGCTTAATAGACGGTTGTGGACGATCGAAACGATGGGCATTGGACTCTCGGCTTGCTGAGAGAGTTTAAATGCAATACGCGCGTCCTTATAGCCTAATTTCGACTTGAAGCCTACCGGTTGGTACTGTTTGCCTGCAATAAGCTTTCCGTAATTTTGAAACAGTGGTGTATTGAAAAGGGTAGACCCAAAAAACTCTGCAACCTTTAACCTGTCGAGTCCGTTCTTTTCGGCAAGGGTGTAAGCTTCAGCCATCATCTCCAATGATGCCATGATCATGAAGTTTCCGGCAACCTTTACAACGTTCGCTCCGCCGGCATCTTCGCCAAAATCAAAGATGCCCTGGCCCAGATTTTCCAGAACAGGTTTTGCAATTTCTTTCGACTGCTGATCGCCCGAAATACAGATCCATAATTTTTTTGCAGCGGCTGCTTCAGGCCTTCCAAATACCGGCGCGGAAAGATAGCGGCTCCCTGCGTTTTTGTGCTCCTTTGAAAGCAGCTGCGCAGTGTCGGGAGAGATGGTGCTCATGGAAATATGAAGGCAGTTTTTTGCCAGCGTTTTGAGGATCCCCTGTTCTCCCAAAATTGTCTCTTTTACGATCTCGTCTTCCGACAGCATGGTGATGATTATGTCCACACCATCGGCAGCTTCTGCCGGGGTTTGGCATACTATCACTGACGCACTGCCAAGTTCATCCGCTTTTGAAATGGTGCGGTTATAAACTTGTAATTGATAGCCTGCACTGATCAAGTTTTTTGCCATCGGGATGCCCATGTTGCCGAGGCCTATAAATCCAATTCGCTTATCCATATAATTAATTTATGTAATCTTTATCCTCGTCACTTAGTGTATTTGAATTGCCTTTGTCAAAATTGGGATCGGTGTAATCGCCGCCCAGGCGTTTAACCCTTTTTGGCCGGCCAACCAACACCCCCAACACAAAGGATATGGCTGCCACAAAAAATAACATAACTAATTTCGACATCCAGAATGTGGCCCACAAAAAATCGAAATTAACCCGGCCGGTATTTTGCATCAGCACAATGGTGAGCAGTATGGTGATGACGATGATAACAATTGTTTTTATTCTCATGATGATTTAGTTTAACATTTAATACAATATCCGGTTTTTTAATGTGGAATAAAAATTCGGTAAATTTTCAATAAGGAAATTTAGAAAAGGTAAAACTAACCTTCCAAAAATCAAGGCCATTAATTTATTGATTTTTTAAGTCGTGATTTTTATGCTTCCCGGGTTAGGGGGCGGTAATTAAAAACTATCAAAAATTATAACCAGGCTGTCGCCAAAAAATACAGAGCGATCGCGGGGATTCAAAAAGTATTTATCATGCTTACCAATTTTCATTGAATTTACTCCTATGGTTTTATGAAATAATCCTGGCCAATTTCACTGCTTAAAACTCACGTTTATTTTCCGATCGTTTTTCTTTTGACATACATAAGCGATAAATCTTAAAACTTTTAAAATTCTGTATTGAATATTTAGTTACACTAAGTGCAAAAAATCAATACGAAACCATAATTTAAACTATAGCTTTATTTAATATAGTATAATATATTGATTTTTAAGTAGTTGATATGATAAAACGTATCATTTATTATCATTGGCTAAGAATATTAGTATTTGTGAATTTGTAAAACAATCTATTTGTTAAACTTTTAGTTTTATTAAACTATACAATCATAAGATTATAAGGTTAATATTAAAATAATATAATTTTTATTTGTGATTTTCTTAATTGAAAATAAGCGCAATTAATAGACAAATCACCATTGATTAGGTGACTACCGATAATATTTTGTGAATACACTTAGTTAAATTTGAAATTTGACCCCTATTGCGGCGAAACTTATATTGTGGTATCCAGCGGTGGCCAAAAAAGATAATGGCTTCTGCCGGCTTAAATGGCTAAATAACGCATAGGGATTTTATCCCCCACCCCGTAGATAAATTGAACTAAGGATAATAATTGGGGATGAAACAGGTAATATATAGGGAAGTTGTAAGAAGGCTGCATTGAAATTTTGGAAACAGTAATCAACGGAGTTAGGAACGATTTTTTCGCCTTGCTATTTGTTTTTGTGCGACAGGATACAGGAAGATCGTCGACAATATTATTACTGCGCCAGCCCAAAAACCTATGGTCATTTTGTTCATATCCTTAAAAAAAACAAACGACATTATGATGCCATATACCGGCTCGAGGTTAGTAATAAGAGCTACCCTGAATGCCGAAAGCTCACGCATTACAGATACTCCGGCAACGTATGCAAGGGATGTGCAAATGGTTCCCAGGATAAGCAGGTATCCAATATCTGCGCCTTTAAGAGCCATCGATTGGTTAAAGCCACTGGTAAATAAAAGGTAAATAGTGATCCAGACAAAAGCACCTGATAGCTCGTAAAATGCGATGACCGGCGCTTCATATTTCTTAACCTGCCTTGAATTAATGATGGAAAAAAGGCTTGCAAACACAGCGCTCACTAAGCCTGCAATTATACCCTTAGTGTATTTTGTTTCAAATTTAAAAATCAGAACTATTCCAACTATGATCAATCCGCCCGCTAATATTTCGAGTTTTGAGATCTTTTTTTTATTGATCAGCGGTTCAAAAATTGCCGTGAATAAGGTAATGGATGACAGGCAAACCAGGGTAACCGGAACGGTTGATAATTTGATGGAGGCAAAGAAAAGAATCCAGTGCCCACCCACCAGGGCGCCTGTAAAAACCAGTTTAAAAAAGGTACTGCCACTTATTTTTAACGCTGTTTTATTTACCTTAAAATATAGGAATAATGAGCCCGATGCAATAAGCACCCGGTACCAAACCAGGCTTACTGCAGATATGGAAATGAGCGCGCCGAGTATGCCTGTAAAGCCCCATATAAAAACAGTAAAATGAAGAATAAGTAAGTTTTTATTCAGGCTTGTTTGGGGATTTTCCACGCTCATTATTTGGGCGCTTTTGAAAGTAAATATAACCCAACTAAAGCAAATATCCCGTTAGGCATACATACAGCTATCAATGGGATCATACTACCTTTTACGGCAAACACCAATGCAAAACGGTCAATAACAATATAGGCAAAACAGAGAAATATGCCTATTCCAAGGGGCAATCCTATACCTCCTCTAACCTTACGGGACGATATAGACACGCCTATCAGGGTGAGTACATACGATGATAAAGGGTATACAAAACGCCGGTATTTTTCGTACAACATTTCTTTTAACGCGCCCGTACCTCTTATCTTTTCCTTTTCAATGTTCCTGTTCAGGTCTTTGGTAGACATTGCCGTATAAACATTGTCATAAACTATAAAATCAACAGGCCTCATATCCAAAACAGTATCTTTTGACTTGCCCGCACTGTCTACAAATTTCTCTTTCAGGCCATTTACATACTTAATAGTATAGTTTTTTAGCGTCCATACTCTTTTAAGCGAATCGTAAACAATGTTATTTGCTACAAGCTTTTCCCTGAGCACATCGCCATCAAATTTTTCCAATATAAACTGGTAGCCGGTATGTATAGTATTGTCAAATGATTGCACATAAACAAAAGTATGCTTGTCTAATTGTATATGTACTTCGCTTTTTGTAGGGTCGTCACCGTTAAACTGGTGCGAATTTTCAAAGGTAATTTTCAGGTTATTGGTGAAGGGAATCAGGTAGATATTAGCAAAAAGCGATACAATAAATATAAGGGTGGCACAAACAAAATAAGGTCTTAAAAATCGATTAAAACTGGCCTTGCCGCTTAGTATCGGCACTATTTCAGTTTGATTGGCCATTTTGGCTGTAAAGTATATTACCGCCAGGAAATTGATCAGTGGCGATAACAGGTTCATATAAAAAGGTACAAACCCGGCGTAGTATTTAAATATTATCTCCTGTACGGTAGAATGATTTTTAAGGAAATTATCCAGGTGTTCAGATATATCGAACACTACCGTTATCACCACGAAAATCCCAAGCGTAAACACAAATGTGCCCAGGTATTTATTAATGATATACCAGTCAATAGTTTTTAAATACCTGTTTAAAATAGCCTTCATTTACAATCTTTGTCCTAAACGGTTAACCATTACATTTTTCCAGCTATAAAACTCACCTGATATAATTTTTTTACGGGCCTCTTTAACCAGCCATAAATAAAAATGTAAGTTATGCAATGTAGCTATTTGCGCCCCTAACATCTCACCCGAATGGATTAAATGGCGCAAATAGGCTTTTGAATAAGCCGTATCGGCAAACAGTTCGCTGTCCGGCTCAATAGCCGAAAAGTCGTTTTTCCATTTCTCATTCTTGATATTAATAATGCCGTTTTTTGTAAAAAGCATCCCATTGCGGGCATTCCGGGTAGGCATTACGCAATCAAACATATCAATTCCTAAAGCAATATTTTCCAATATATTAGTGGGGGTTCCAACACCCATTAAATAACGTGGTTTTTGCTCCGGTAATATATTACAAACAATTTCTGTCATGGCATACATCTCTTCTGCCGGTTCCCCAACAGAAAGACCGCCAATTGCATTACCCTCACGTTCAAATGACGCTATAACTTCTGCTGATTTTACACGCAGATCTTTATACACCGAACCCTGCACAATAGGGAATAAGGTTTGACTGTATCCGTATTTTGGTTCCGTACTGTCAAAGCGGTCGCAGCAACGCTTAAGCCAGCGATGCGTCATTTCTATTGATCGCCGGGCATAATTATATTCGCAGGGATAAGGTGTACATTCATCGAAAGCCATAATAATATCAGCGCCAATTATCCGCTGAATGTCCATTACATTTTCAGGTGTAAAAAGGTGTTTTGATCCATCAATATGCGAGCGGAAAGTAACACCCTCTTCCTTTATTTTGCGTACTTCGGTTAGTGAATAAACCTGGTAGCCGCCGCTATCTGTTAATATAGGGCCTTCCCATCCGTTAAATTTATGGAGTCCGCCGGCGCTTTCCAGTGTATTTAAACCCGGCCTTAAGTATAAGTGATAAGTATTACCAAGAATTATCTGCGCTTCTATGTCGTTTTTAAGCTCGCGCTGGTGTACTGCTTTTACAGTACCAGCCGTGCCAACCGGCATAAATATAGGTGTTTGAATAGTGCCGTGATCGGTAGTGATCTCACCCGCCCGGGCCTTTGAAAGCGGATCTTGTGCTGTTAAGTTAAATTTCATTATTGCGAATGCAAAATTAGTAAATTAATTATGTTGTAAGACTGGAATGTTGCAAGGTTAAAATGTTATGAATATGCGAGTGAATCTTTTGATTTATTTAACATTACGACCTTATAATCTTACAACTTTCCAACAATTTTTAACAACTTTGCACGATTATTTTAAAGAGGGTTTTGGAAACATACATACGCGAAGCATTATTCATTTTATTCCAGTTTTGTTTTTTAATTCAGCTATATTTTTTGGTTACTAATCAAAGCCGGCTAACCCGCTATAAGCCTTCTGAAATACTGCCGGAAGTGTCTGTACCTATATCTGTAATTATAAGCGCACGTAATGAGGCTAATAATTTACGCGAAAACCTGCCTGCTATTTTAGAGCAAAACTACCCCGATTTTGAGGTTGTTGTTATAAATGACTGCTCTTACGATTCATCTGATGAAGTTTTAGAGGAGTTAAATAAAGCCTACCCCCGCTTAAAAATTGTAACAATTACAGAGCACGACCGCTTTAAAACCGGTAAAAAGTTTGCTTTAACACTAGGGATAAAAGCCGCAAAAAACGAAAATTTGTTATTTACTGATGCCGATTGCATCCCGGCTTCGGATAACTGGATAACCTACATGGCTGCAAATTTTAATAATCCTGTTCAAATTGTTTTGGGTTACTCGCCTTATAAAAAGACCCGTAATTTTCTAAACCCCTTTATCCGTTTCGAAACTATAAAAACGGCAATAAACTATTTGTCGTCTGCTGTAAATGGCGATGCTTATATGGGTATTGGGCGAAATCTGGCTTATACCAAAACGTTATTTTTTGGTGCTAAAGGTTTTGCGGCACACATGCATGTTATATCAGGCGATGATGATCTTTTTGTAAATCAAAATGCCACATCAGACAATACTGCAATTGAAATTAATAGCGAAGCATTTATTTATACTGATGCAAAAACCACATTGACATCATTGTTCCGCCAAAAAAAACGCCACTTTGGCGTTGGTAAATTATATAAGAAAAGGCACCGCCGGATGCTGAGCATTGATGCGGTAAGCGGCTTTCTTTTCTATATTTTATTAACATTATGCTTAGTTTTCAACTTTGAACCGCTGTTAGCCTTAGGTTTGTTTATGTTTAGGTTGATTTTTCAATTGATCATATATAGTAAGTTATTTAAGCGATTGGATGGCAAGGATTTGTTATGGTACCTGCCCTTTTTTGATGCGGTTTATTATATTTATCTGAATACCTTTGGATTAATTGGAACATTTATAAAAACCACTCAATGGAAATAAATTCGAATTTTACCGAGAACGCAAAGAATGATTTTCACCTTGTTGTAAGAGCTCGCCAGGGTGATCAAAAAGCTTATGCTGATCTGATGCACAGGTATAAGGATTCCATTTATTTTATGGTGTTAAAAATGGTGAATAACAAAGAGGATGCAATGGACCTTACCGTTGAAACCTTTGCTAAAGCCTTTGAAAAACTTGATAAATATCAGCCCGATTACGCTTTTAGTACCTGGCTTTTCCGTGTAGCCACTAATAACTGTATTGATTTTATCAGGAAAAAAAAATTGAATACAATGTCGATCCACGGGATGACGGATGAGGACGGAGAGGAAAAACAGCTGCAAATTAAGGCTGATGTGCTTAACCCGGAAGAGACATCTATAAAAAAACAACAAACACAGGAACTTAAATTACTGATAGAGAGTTTACCCCCGCGTTACCGGAACCTGATTACATTACGCTATTTTGATGAACTCTCATACGAAGAAATTGCCCAGCAGCTCGACCTGCCTTTAGGTACGGTTAAGGCACAGCTATTCAGGGCCAGGTACCTGCTTGGAAATATCATTAATCGCTTTAACCGGGATGATATCTAACGATCTGCTTAAATATTTCCCCCATCTTACTGCGCAACAGCAACAGCATTTTAACAGGCTGGCCGAACTGTACACCTTTTGGAACAACCAGATCAATGTAATATCCCGTAAGGATATCGACCTGCTTGGCGAGCGCCATGTTTTGCATTCATTAGGCATAGCTAGAATATTATCATTTTTACCAGGCGAAAATGTGCTTGATGTTGGTACCGGTGGCGGTTTTCCCGGCATCCCCTTAGCCATATTATTTCCCGAAACGCAGTTTCATTTGGTTGATTCTATCGGTAAAAAAATAAAGGTGGTGCAGGAAGTTTCAAGCGCCCTGGGATTGAAAAATGTTAAAGCCACCCATCAGCGCGCCGAACAAATTGATGAAAAGTTTGATTTTATAGTATCCCGGGCTGTAACACAGCTAAAGGATTTTCATCCATGGATCCGCGGCAAGTTTAAAAAAGAATCAAAAAACACACTTTCTAACGGAATTCTTTACTTAAAAGGGGGAGACCTTGAACAGGAAATTAAAGAATCAGGCCTAAAGGTAACCCAATATTATCTGAAAGATTACTTTGAAGAGTAGTTTTTCGATACCAAGCAGGTGATATATATTAAAGGGTGACCGGAACCGGGATTAC
>JAQBOS010000110.1 GCA_028287925.1 Mucilaginibacter sp.
CGGAGTAATGCCCATTAAACCCTGAACAATCCCCTCTATTACCCCAAAAGAAACTTCCGGATATTCTCTTCTCGCAGTGGATGCATCTGAAAGATATAGAATATAGTTTCTCGCCTTATCCCAATAACCATTCTTATAAAACAGGAAAGGCAGGTAAGAAGTAGTTTCCATATTCCAGGTTTTTGAAGCAATATGTGCGATAGTCTTTTTAACCCGGGTACTATCTTTTAAAGCATCAAACCAAAGCAAAAAAGCCTCCCCCTCGTCCCTGCCGAATTTATTATTGTTACTATAGTAAGTATAATATAGCGCGTCTTTCCCATCCCACCAGTCAGCCTCCAGGTGCTGGCGATACCGTTCCGCCCTTTGCGCATACAAAGCAGCCTCCTTTTTTTGTCCTTTTTCCGACAGGATGGCCGAGTAGGTGAGCAGCCCCCTGTATAACGCAGCCACAAGGTCGGCCCCGGTCTTTAAATTAGGCACCCCTTCGGAGTAGGAAGGTAAACCACGGCAACGGTGAAAGGAATCACTTTCGTTAAAAGGAATTGGTGCATTTGGATGCGCAGGCCTTGTTAACATGGAATCAGCCGAAAGTACCCAGCCGTCTATATAATCCTTTACAGATCTTTCCTGGAAATTAACAAAAGCAGGATCATTGATATAACGACTGTTGCCCGTCCACAAATACAGCCGCCAGGTGGCGCATAACACGTCAAAATTTGCAGGCAAGTTATACCAAAACTCTTTATCGTTCCTGTAATCTTCGGGTGCAGGCTTTGCATATTTGTTAATTTCCCAATAAGAGCACCAGTTTTTTGCGGCGGAAATATTACTTGCAAACAAGTTAAACATATTATTATTCTCCTTGCTCAAGCCTAATATTTCCGCGCCTACGCTTTGATGGGATACATCTCTCATACAAAATGCATCCCTTGGCGGAAGAGCAGATTCATACCAGGAACCAACAGGGTCACCTGCTTTACCTTTATAATGCAGCGCCATTTCCTTTGCCCAGCTAAATGCTTGTTCTACAGCCTTGTCTGATGAAGTAAACGTAACCCCCTTTTCCTGTGCAATAACGTTGGTGAAAGAACAGGTGAAAAATAAAATTAAACCCGCTTTGTATTTAAGCAAACCCATGATATGCATATTTTATTTTTTAGTAATTTAGATTCAATGACTTAATTGGTTGAAACAGAAAAAGCATTTTATTAGCATAGGGTCTATTCTGTTCTATTCTATAAAATTATAAATTTTCTGATATCCATGCAAATTTATTTTGCCAGCACAAGGGGTGAGAACAAAATAAACATTAAGATCATCAGTATTAATAAGATCCCGGTATAAATATGCCGGTTTTTCCATGGTTTTATATCAACCAAATTATTCAACCGGATGGTGTAAGGAACCTGCATTGGGTATAATCTCCCGATAATTAACATAATGCCACAGGTTAATACAAACAAAATAGCCAGGATATGAAGAAAATGAATGTGCAGATCAAAAACCAGTTGTGTTAAGCCATAGCACAGGATAAAAAAGGCCAACCCTATTTTTGCAGCTATCGCCGGAACTTTTTTGGTGATAAAACCCATAAACATGATGGTAAAAATAGGCACGTTGAAAAACCCGTTGACCGTTTGGATATAGGTGTAAAAGCCGTTTTTAACAAAAATGATAAATGGGGCAATAAACATAGCCGCTAAGCAAACAATAATTTCGAATTTTTTAGCTGTTCTTACAAGTGACTTTTCCGGGATCAGGCGTGATCGCTTTTCCAGCCATGGTTTATAAATATTCAGCACAAATAAAGTACTTGAGCTGTTTAGGCCTGCATTAAAAGTTGTTAACGCTGCCACAAAAACTACTGCTGCAATAAAGCCCGCAATAAAAGGGGGCGATACAAGGCTGTCAAGTCGCGGAAATACCTCGGCCGTATTGTGCATTTTGGTAAACAAGTGCACTGCAATAAGCCCGGGGATATTTAAAAGCAAAGGAGAAATAAGTTTTCCAAAGCATGCAACAGCTATGCCTTTCTGGGAGGTTTTAAGATCTTTTGAAGCAAGCACCTGCTGCACAATATATTGTTCGGTACCCCAGTAATAAAGGTTCACCAATAACATACCGGTAAACAATGTGCCAAACGGGATAGCGTCAGCCGATGAACCAATACTGTTCAGGTGTTCTTTATGCGTGTTCAAAAATATATGCAAACCCTGGAGAAAGCTGCCATGCCCCAAATATTTTAACCCAAAAACCGGCAACAGGAGCCCTACTGAAAAGAAACCCGCGCCAAGCAAAATATCCAATATGGTGATTGCTTTTAGCCCGCCGATGATGGAATACAGTCCGCCAATTGTGCCCATTATCCATACCAGGATCCAGATGGTTGTCCAATAATCCATTTTCCAAGCATCCGAAAAATGAAACAATCCATTAAAAGCTATTGCCCCGCCATATAACACCGACGGCAATAAATTCACAATATAGCTGATTAAAAATATAAAAGATACTATTTTTCCTATCCCCTGCCCGTACCTTGCTGTAAGAAAATCGGGTGTTGTGGCTATTCCCAGCCTGAGGTAAAAAGGCATTATGAACTCTGAAACCAGCAACATAGCCAGCACCGAGGTTATCCCCCATGCCATAACCGTCATGTTATTGGTATAGGCTAACTCGTTTTCCCCAATAATTGATGCGGTATTGATATTGGTAAACAATAGCCCCCCGCCTACCAGCAAAAATCCCAGGCTCCTGTTAGCAAGGAACAGCCCGTTTAATGTGCTGACCTTACTTTGTTTTGATTTATACCACGATGTAAAAGCAATGACCGCGATAAAAAAAAGAAAGCCAACTATCATTATGGAATTCATGGCGAATGCCTAAAGTGTATGCCTGTCAAACAAGATCATAGGAACGGTGAGTTGTATTTTTTCTTTTGATAGAACAGCTTCCCCGGCTATTTTTCCCATTTGCGAGAAATCAGAAGAAAAGGTGGTAATCCCTATTATTTCTTTAGCCGGTTCGTCATTATGCGACAGCACCCCAAGGTCTTTGCCCGGTTTTAGTTTTTTGGTTTTACAATCGCGCATTATTTGCCATAAGGCAAAGTTATCAAGGGTGAAATATACTTTCCCTTTTTCAACAGAACCAGGTATATATTCCTCCTCGATCCGGCCATTGATCTCAAAGTCCTTAAGGAACTTTTTAAATGAAGCTACAATCTCTTTAGGATCCAAAGAACCCTGGGAATGATAAAATACAAACTCATCGTACTGCTTTATTTTTGGGGCCAGCTTTGAAAAAATGACATAGGAAGCATCTCCAAACTCCTGGGTAATGTGGTTAAATTCACCATCAAGCTGTTCATAACGGTCAAACATCAGGAATTTATTCCGGGGGATGGTTTCCAGCAACTCCTTTGTCCTTCGGTGTGGAATTGGCGCTACCACGTACATCCCATATTTACCCTTTATCTGCAAAAGAATGGTTTCAAAGATCTCAATATTACCATGATGAAAGTAAGTGGTCAGCTGGACGTTCTGACCCAGCTCATGCCTGAAATTCCGGTAAAACTGCTCTTCAAATGTATCAAGGTTATACATTAAGAGGGCTACGTTCAACGTTTGCCCGGTGTTGCCGTTGCCAACAAAATACCCCAGCCGGTTTTTAGCCTCAACAATGCCGCGGCTTATCAGGTCCTTATACCCCTTAACGATCGTTTCTCTTGAAAAACCAAGTTCTTTAATCAATTTATTTACAGAAGGAAGCATTTCATCCTGCCCAACTATCTTTTCGTCAATGGCATTCATGATGCCTTGAACAAACCTGTCATGCTTTGAATAAGAAGGTATTTCTGCCAGCTTTCTTATTTCCTCAAAAATTCTATCCATTAAATCTTAATTTTAGCCAAATTAAAAAAAGGCAGCCATTATGCTGCCTTTTTTACTCCATTTTAATATATTTAATTGTAACCGGGGTTTTGTTTTAATGAAGGATTGATCTGAATCTCCTTGCGGGGAATCGGATAATAGTAAAAACTGGACACCCATACTCTTTTTTGCATGGTAATAACCTGGTAAGTAAACGAGGTATTTGCTGGAGATGTTGGGGTGATAGTGATGCCCAAAGCATCTTTTGAACCAATGTCAGCCATTTCCCATCTGCGCAGATCGAAATAGCGATGCCCTTCAAAACAAAGCTCTATCCTTCTTTCATGACGTACAAGGTTCATCAATGCTGTTCCTGATCCGGTAACGTCTGGCATTCCGGCTCTTTCCCTGATTTTATTCAGGTAGGTTAATGCCTCCGCATTATTGCCCAGTGCAGCTTCTGCTTCAGCATAGTTAAGATAAATTTCACCCAGCCTGAACGCTACCCATTGGCAGGCGCTGTACGGCTGAATATTGAAATTATAACTTTCATCAACCATTTTTCGGATCGTATAGCCTGTTTTCGAAGCATTCCATGGTGATAAGGAACTCTCTTTTGAATCAAGCCCCCCCTCGTAAAATTGTGCCGTGCGGCCCTGGAAAGGCGAGCCATTGTAAAGAATATCAGCGTAAAAGCGCGGATCCCTGTTCAGGTAAGGGTTTGTGCCGCTATCGTTCCAGCTAAAAGGAGTACCATCGGCCATATCAAAATCTTCAACCATTTGCTCCAATACGTTATAAGCGCTATACCCATTATAACCATTTGGACTTAGATCCCGATAAAGTGTATTATACCTGTCTTCCTGCACAGTAGCACTGAATACCCGTGAAAAGATCACCTCGCTGTTAAATGCATCAGTAAAAATGGTGTTATAAGTTGACGCATTTGCATGAAGCGAATAGATGTTAAGGTCGATCACCGCTTTTGCAGCATCGGCAGCCGCCTGCCAGCGGCTTATATCATTTGTTGTATTATAAGTAGGGCTTGCGGCATAAAGCAGCAACCGCGACTTAAGTGCAAGTGCTGCCCCCATAGTAGCTTTCCCATAATCAACGCTTGAATAAGTTTTGGGCAGTACAGCAACAGCGGCTGTTATATCGCTGAGGATAAAATCCCTGGTCTGATCCCAGGTAGCTCTCGACTCGGTAAAAGTATTATCATTAACGGTATACACCCTGGTAATTAAAGGCACTCCACCAAAGCGCTTTAGTAATTCAAAATAGCACAAGGCCCTTAAAAAATGAACCTCTCCTTTCATGTTATTGATCTGCGAGCTATGGCCCACGGTATCTGCCGTACCAACATTTTGAAAAAACTGATTTGTTTTCTGGATGGTGCTGTATAAAGTTGTCCAGTAGTTAAGTGTTGAGCTATAATTCAGCGGGAAGGAGCTGCCCTGGTTATCCGGAGTAGCCTGACCCAATACATAGGTATTTTCACTGCACCAGTTAAAATTACTGTATAACTCATCTGTCTGCGAACCCCATCCAAAGCCGCCATCTTTAAAAGCAAATACCGATTCTTTATAGATCTGGTTAACAAATACCTGGATAAGAGCGGGATCCGTCCACACATTATTGGTAGAAAAGGAGCCGGTTGGCTGCAGATCTAATACTTTTTTACAGGAGATCCCTGTAAACAGCAAGAATATTACGCTTAAAATTATATATGTTTTTTTCATCGCCGTAATCATTTAAAATGTAACATTTACGCCAAGGTTTATCACTCTTTGCTGCGGATAATACCTGCCATAATTTAAAGAAGAGCCCGGGTTTAGTAAAGAGCTTATGTTTGAGGCGCTTTCCGGGTCAAAGGACGGACCAAATTTATCAATGGTAAACAGGTTGTTTCCGCTTATAAATACCCTGGCTGCCTGTACCTTGATCTTACTCAACAGGTCCTTTGAAAAATTATAACCAATCTCCACGTTCTTCAAACGCATGAAGGCAGCACTGCGCAACCAAAAAGTTGACGGATACGCATTTGAGCCATAAGTTCTTTCTGTAGGGCCATTAAAGGTTCTTGGATAGGTATTGTCACCCTCCTTTTGCCATCGACCCGTAAAAAACTCCTCAGCCATATTTAAGCCATCCGGCATTAAAAGGGCCTGGGCTCTTGCCTGTCCCTGCCAAAAAATAGTAATGTCAAAGTTTTTGTACCGGCCGCCCAGTGTGGTGCCATATAAGATCTGGGGGGTGCTTGATAAGGTGTTTCTAACCCTGTCCAGGCCATTAATCACACCGTCGCCGTTCACATCCTTATACCTGATGTCGCCTACTCCTGTACCTGTTGGGTGAGGATAAGTATTCAACTCGGCAGTGTTCTGAAAAATGCCGTCTGCCTGGTAAAGAAGATAGGAATCAGTAGGATAACCGGTTACTTTCTGATAAGCCGGAACATTAGCTGGTTCAGCACCATAGATAACCTTATTAACCGCATAAGTTAAATTTCCACTAATATTAAAGGAAAGATCCTTGTTCACCCTCTTGCTGTAAGAAAGATCAAGTTCCAGGCCTTTGCTGTTAACCTTTCCTGAATTCACATCCGGTAAAGTAAGGCCGATATAATCAGGTACAGCCGCACCAGGTGCAACTAGAATATTGTTTCGCGAAGAATGAAAAACATCTATGCTTACCGATAACGCATGAAACAACTGTGCATCTATACCAATGTTGGTTGTAGTGGCCACTTCCCAGGTGATATTTGGATTAGGGGTAGGGCCTAATAAAAAGCCCGGTACTTGTGTGGCATTTGGTCCGTAATAATACCCGGCTCCCAAATATTGAGAGATCTGCCCGGCCTGCAGGCCATAGGTTTGGATATACTGGAAGGCATTAACCGCATCGTTACCTGTTTTTCCCCATGATGCCCGCAGTTTCAGATCATCAATAACAGATGAGTGAAAGAAACCCTCCTGCGAAACCCGCCAGGCTCCTGATAATGACGGGAAGAAACCAAAACGTTTCCCGGCCGGGAAATTTGGTGAGCCATCATAACGCATGTTATAATCCAATAAATACTTATTGTCGTAATTATAGGAGAGCCTGCTGATAAAGTTCTGGCGCGCAAACTGTGTGGTAACAGAATTATTGGTTTCGCCTACTGTACTGCCTGCAAATAATTCGGTAACGCTATTGCTTAAAAATCCTGTGCGGTAAGCATCCAGCTCGGTATACGTTTGTTGTTGCTGCTCATAGGCAACAAATGCTTCTATCGAATTTTTTTGAAATTTATGTTCGTATCCAAGCTTAAGATTGATCAGCCTGCTGGTGGTTTGACTGTTGGTAATACTTAAGTTCGGCGGAATAGTGGAAGTAACTTCCGTATAGCCTTGTGTTGCACTATTATAGCTATAAGCCGGGGGCGGGGTTGCATTAAATCCTTTATACTGGGTTGAATTTACATCATAGGCAAAATAGCCATCCAGGTGTAAGCCCGGTGTAACTTTTGGCAATGCCCAGTTAAATGATGTTTTGGTCTGTAAAAAATCATAATTATTGTGGGTAAAGCCTAAACCGCCGTTCAGAACATATACCATACTGTTTTGCGGCCCTCCGCCAATGCCAACACCTACCTTACCATTGGGATATACCGGGACCAAATACGGGTATGCAGCCCAAAGCTGGCTGAAGATTCCGTTTGCATCATAACCCGGAGCTTCTCCATTTTTATACTCGTCCCTGTACATTACATCAACACCTACCTTAAAATTGTCTGTGGCTGAAATGTCAATATTTGCACGGGCGTTGTCGTTTTTATAATAGTCTGTCCCTCCTTGATACATACTGTTTTGATAGAGGTGCTGACCCGAAATGTAATATTTAACTTTATCGGAACCGCCTTTTAATGACAGTATATTATTCGTTTGCGGTGTCCACGTTTTCATTACCGCATCCCACCAGTTGGTATTTGGATGCCCCAGGGGATCTGTGCCATCCTTATATTTTTGGATGTCGTCAGCTGTATACTGCGGTTGCTGCCCAACTAATTGACTATACTCGTTAGCAGACTGTGCAAATTCCCATGAACTTAACATTTTAGGAACTCTTGTAGGTTGGGTAAGGGAATAATTTGAGGTAAAGGACAATGTCGGTCTTCCTGCAGTACCTCTCTTGGTAGTTATTAAAATTACACCATTGGCAGCTCTTGCTCCATAAATAGCTCCGGTAGCATCCTTAAGCACTGTAAAAGATTCGATGTCAGCCGGATCGATCCGGTTAAAACCACGATCGGGGATTCCGTCAATTACAATCAACGGGCTGGTATTACCCAGTGTACCTTTGCCCCTAACCAAAATAGTGGCATCATCAGCACCAGGTTCACCGCTGGGCGTATTTACAATAAGACCTGAAATAGCACCCGCAAGCGTGTTAGAAACATTCGCAACCGGCGATTTTTCAA
>JAQBOS010000128.1 GCA_028287925.1 Mucilaginibacter sp.
AATTGTTGATAATAATATTGTTATACACTTGGCGGTAAAATCCTTCGCGCAGTTTCAAACCGCCATTTAAACAAAGATTGTTATAGATCTCATAATTGCTTGAACCATCATCAAGGTCAATATCCCATCCATGATCGCACCTGAAGCGATTATTACGGATCACAGTAGGTTTTACAGCATCCAGCAATACCCGGTTTGGGTGTTTTAAGGCTAAGCTATCCATTATTTCCCTGTTAGGATCCCAATACCTGTCGCGCCCCCATGAGTTAAATGAACCATGATCACCTGTTTCCAGCACAGTATTAAAAACATCATTATATTCAATAATATGACCACCCCATGTGCCTTCATTAATGTTAATACCGGCGCGGGGAACATTATCAATGGTATTATGGCTGATTGTTATATCCTGCGACATGGAAATCTGCACACCCGCCACCTGTTTTTCAACACGGCCAATACCTTCAATTAAGTTATTGTAAACCAGGCACTGCGCCGGGTAGTTATTAGTTAACGGGCCCTTTAGCGTATCAATTTTATCAGGATTATTGGATTGCTCATACCTGAATAACGGAGAGCGCACCGCTTTACTGTCGCCAACAAACACAATACCGCTGCTGCCCGCATTAATGATCCGGCAACCTGTTACTGTATTGTAGCGATTATAGTTGCTAAATACTACCGCATTGCCGCCTACGGTATTGAAATAACAATCTTTAATAGTGCAATGTTCAGCGCCTTCTATAGTAATTATGCCTCCCCGGTAAATCGTCCAGTCGCTGCGGAGTAAAGGCTCCATGTTTTTCATAAATGTGCGCAATGTTTGCCCCAGTTCTAAACCTTCTATTGAAATATTCTTTATTGGCTTAGCAGCATCACCCCTAAACTCAAATAAACTTTCCAGCTGCGGGGTTTCAATTGTGGCTTTGTTCAAGTCTGCGCCAACAGGCGGATAGCAATATAACCGATGCTTCTCCTTATCGAAATACCACTCATTTAAAGTATCAAGCTCTTCTTTAATATTTTCAACGTACCTGATTTTTTTATTAAGGAGCGAAGGCCGGTTATTTTGGTAACCTCCCTTCATTTGCAAATTACCGCTGCTGTCTTTTCCTGTGATCTCATAAGCAAGGTCTCCCCATTCGCTAGCATGCAACGAATGAATATACCCTCCTTCAGGATGTTTCCATTTTTTTACGCAATCAACGCTTAAAGCATCTTCTGCGGTGCCGCCGTAGGGCCTAATACCAGGATGATAATTGGGATAACGCGCCATTAGTTGCAGCTTGCCATTTATAAACAGCTCATCAAAAACTATATTTTTATCCGGAACATCTGCCTGCCAGATCCCATCTTTATATGGAACCCAACGGAGAATTAATTTCTTCGAACTGCTGATAACAGGCTTTTCATTATAATAGGGCCTGAAAAATAACTTTTCATCAGCTGCCCGCGAATCAGCATTAGAAAAAACAATGGGATTTAATAGATAATAGGTGCCTCCGCGAAGCCAAACTGTAAGTGAGCCGTGACGATACTTCCGGGCTTCTGCCTGTGCTCTTTGCAGTGTTGCAAAAGGCTGTTTAAGGGTTCCCGGGTTGCTGTCTTTTCCATTTGGGGAAATATACAAAGAACGTTGCGCACTGACATTTGCAGATAATAACAGGATAAAAAACAAATAAACCAGGCCTTG
Organism: Mucilaginibacter sp.; assembly: GCA_028287925.1. GTDB lineage: Bacteria > Bacteroidota > Bacteroidia > Sphingobacteriales > Sphingobacteriaceae > Mucilaginibacter. The sequence goes on from JAQBOS010000128.1 coordinate 1,694, forward strand.
CTTCATGTTTACATAATCAAAACCCAAAATAGTGTTATTTTGCAAGAATGAGGTAATGGTTATTTAATTACAGAATTTTACCTGATCGTTTTCACAAAGGCAGGGATCCTCTCCATATACCCATCAGTTCCTAACAGCTTAACAAAGGCACTCCCAACAATTGCACCTGCCGCGTATTCACAGGCTTTGCTGAATGATTTGTTATCCGAGATCCCAAAACCAATAATAGCCGGATTTTTTAACTGCATGGCTTTAATCCTTTTATAATAATCCTCAATATTTACGGATACCTGTAAGTTGCCACCGGTTATTGAAGATGAGGAAAGTAAATAAATAAAGCTGTTGCTTAATTCATCAATCTTACGAATGCGTTCTTCCGAAGTCTGTGGGGTTACCAGGAAAATATTGCTCAGGTTATTTGCTTTAAAATAATTGGCATACAAGCTCTCATACTCATACATGGGCAAATCGGGCACAATAACACCGTCAACACCAACCTCAGCCGCCTTTTTGCAGAAACGCTCAACCCCATATTGGATCATCGGGTTAGCATAACCCATTAACAGGATAGGGATAGTAACCCGTTTACGCAGATCAGCCAATTGCTCAAACAACAAATTAAGGGTCATGCCACTTTCCAAAGCTTTTTCAGAGCTATGCTGAATGGTTGGGCCATCAGCTACAGGGTCGGAGTAGGGGAAGCCCACCTCAAGAAAGTCGACTCCTGCCTTTTCCAAAGCTTCAGCAATGTCAACGGTTGTATTCAGCTCAGGATAACCGGCAGTATAATAGATGGATAACAGGTTATCCTTTTTTGTATTGAAAAGTTTATTGAGGCGGTTCATGTTTTTTAGTTCATGGTTGATAGTTCATGGTTCATGGCCGGATAATTACTATGAACTATCATCCATGAACTATGAACTAATTAATATCCGAAATATTTAATATACGTATCCAAATCCTTATCCCCACGGCCCGAAATACAGACTACTACATTATCAGCAGGGTTAAATTTCATTTTTTCGAGCTGGGCCAATGCGTGTGCCGTTTCAATAGCCGGGATAATCCCTTCCAGCTGGCAGCAAAGCAAGCCTGCCTGCAAGGCTTCATCATCAGTAACACTTACGTATTGTGCCCGGTTAATTTTAAATAAATGGGCGTGCTGCGGGCCAATACCAGGGTAGTCTAAACCTGCGGAAATAGAATAAGGCTCAACTACCTGCCCGTCGTCCGTTTGCATTAATATGGTACGGCTGCCATGCAAAACACCCTCTTTGCCTAGAAATGTGGTAGCTGCGGAATGTCCGCTCTCAACGCCTTTACCTGCTGCTTCAACAGCCACAAGCTTAACTGATTCATCATCCAGAAAGTGATAGAACATCCCCATAGCATTACTGCCGCCGCCAACACAGGCCATTACATATTCAGGTAATTCCTTGCCTGTATGTTCCAACAGTTGTTTTTTGGTTTCTAAAGAAATGATGGATTGAAAACGGGCCACCATATCCGGGTAAGGATAAGGGCCTACTACCGAACCGATGATATAGTGAGTATCAACCGGGTTGCCTATCCAATCGCGCAGGGCTTCATTGGTGGCATCTTTTAACGTTTTACTGCCTGATACAGCTGGAACAACCCTGGCTCCAAGCATTTTCATACGTGAAACATTCGGGGCCTGCCGCGCCATGTCGATCTCGCCCATGTAAACCACGCATTCAATCCCCATTAGGGCACAAACGGTAGCAGTTGCCACACCATGCTGACCAGCACCTGTTTCGGCAATAATGCGTTTTTTATTGAGCCGCTTTGCTAAAAGGATCTGCCCGATAGCATTATTGATCTTGTGCGAACCTGTATGGTTCAGATCCTCACGTTTGAAAAATATATTGGCGCCATATTTTTCAGAATACCTTTTGGCATAATATAAAGGCGACGGACGGCCAACATAATCTTTCAAAAGCTGGTTAAATTCTGCCTTAAATGAATCATCATTAATGATGGTTAAATATTGCTGGCGTAATTCTTCCACATTGGGATACAGCATTTCGGGGATATAAGCTCCGCCAAAATCGCCGTAATACCCTTGTTCATTAACTCCGTATTTCATTATTCTGCGCTTTGTTTAATGGTGTTAAATGCTTTTTCTAATTTCTCAATGCTTTTTAAGCCCGGCGATACTTCAAATTTGCTGTTTAGATCAACACCATAGAATTTGGGATGATTGATGTATTTTACTTCTTCTATATTATCAGGGCTTATTCCCCCGCTTAAGAAGAAAGGAATGTCTAATTCATATTTATCGAGGATGTTCCAGTCGAAGGTAATACCGGAGCCGCCATGATTTTCTGTTTTAGTATCAAACAAAAACAGGTCTGCTTTATTTTTGTACTTGTCCAGTAGTTTAAAATCAAAATCATTATTTACGCCAAAAGCTTTGATTACAATCGCTTTATCCCTGAATGAATTGCAAAAAGCCGGACTTTCATCACCGTGCAGCTGTATAAAATCAAAATTATATTTATCAATCAGCTTATTAATGGTTTCTGCACTTTCATTTACAAAAACAGCTACTTTATTTATAGTGTGTGGGATAGCCTCAAGTACTTCAACCGGTAATTCATCAACAAATCTTGGTGATCTGTCATAAAATATAAAACCCATATAATCAGGTTCTAAAGCTGCAACAGCTTTAATATTTTCCGGATCGCGTAAACCGCAAACTTTTATCTTCATTTTAGTTAGCCACTAAGGTTTCAAAGCTTTTTAGGGCCTTTTTACCAATTAATGATTCCTCTGCTTCATAAAAACAATCGGCAAAGCTTTTTTGAGGATTTATTGTGTTGATGGCCAATGCGGCATTACATAAAACCACATTGCTTTGCGCTGCAGTTGCCCGGTTATTAAGCACTTCAACAAAAATATCTGCCGACTCGCTGATAGTGCTGCCTCCCAAAATATCTTTTGGATCAAGTTTTTCAAAACCCAATGCTTCAATACTGTTTATCCTTTCGCCCGCGCCCGAAAATGTTTTAAAATCGCAGGTTAGTGATACCTCATCATAACCCTCCAAAGCATTCACTATAGTGTATCTAACATCCGATTTTTGGTACAGGTAAGCATAAACCCGGGCAAGTTCCAAATTAAACACACCTACCAATTGATTTTTTGGTTTAGCCGGGTTAACCAATGGCCCTAACATATTGAAAAAAGTTTTTACGCCAAGCTCCCTGCGGATAGGGGCAACTGTCTTCATTGCCGGGTGAAACAATGGAGCGTGTAAAAAACAGATATTGGCTTCATCGATGTTTGTTTTTAGCTTATCCGGATCATTAGTAAATGTACAGCCTAAAAACTCCATCACGTTTGATGATCCGCAGCCCGATGAAACGCCATAATTGCCATGCTTGGCAACCTTATAACCAGCACCTGCAACAACAAATGAAGCCAATGTAGATATGTTAAAAGTATCCTTACCATCGCCGCCTGTACCGCAAAGGTCAATTACCTGGTCTGTTTCAAGGTTTATGGGTAAACAAAGTTCCAGCATGGCATCGCGGAAGCCTTCCAGCTCATTAACGGTAATGCTGCGCATACAATAGGCCGTCATAAAGGCTGCCATTTGCGAGTTATTATATTTACCCTGTGCAATAGCTGTCAAAATCTCTTTTGATTGCTCACGGGTAAATGTTTTGTGTTCAAAAAGGTGATTAAGTATCTTCTTCATAAGCCCCTAACCCCTAAAGGGGAATTTTTACTGGTTAATTATTTTACTATTTACGCCCTGCATATAACTCCCCCTTTAGGGGGCCGGGGCATAAAAAAAGGACTGCCGTATTATGGCAATCCTTTTGAATATTTTGAAAAAACAAAAAATGGAATTGCCTTACGATTTCTCGTTAAGCCACCACCAATTGTTATTTAATGCTCTTACTATCATTTTGTGCCACAAATATGGAAATAGTTTTTACTAAAAGCAAGCAGAATGATATTTTTACAAAAACATATAGCTAACGCATCTGATTATGGTAATAAATAAGCGCAAAATAAACCCTGAAGATGATCTTGGCTTTGGCCCCCAGCCGGTTATAAAAAACCAGCCTTTAATGAATAAAGATGGCTCACCTAACGTGAAAAGGGTAGGGCTCTCTTTTTTTAATACAGCTAATAATTATCATACATTAATTACCATGAGCTGGACAAGGTTCTGGGTAGTTGTTTTAAGCGGATATTTAATTGTTAATATAATTTTTGCTTTTATTTATACCTCAATTGGGCCAAATAGCCTGGATGGCACTTCAAGCCACACCCCGTTTGAACATTTTATGGATGCCTTTTTCTTTTCGGCACAAACCATGTCAACAGTTGGCTACGGGCATATCAGTCCGAGGGGGATGACAACAAACAGTGTAGCAGCGTTAGAATCAATGATGGGGCTGCTGGCATTTGCATTGGCAACCGGTTTACTGTACGGGCGGTTTTCAAGGCCGTCTGCACAAATTATATACAGCAAAAACATATTGATAGCGCCATATAAGGATACAAGCAGAGGGGTAATGTTTCGTTTAGCCAACCGGCGCAGAAATATGCTGATCGATCTTGAAATTGAGATCATATTTTCATACAACGAAACCGTGGATGGAAAAACAGTGCGCCGGTTTTATCCGCTTGAGCTTGAGCGCAGCAAGGTGAGCGTATTAACGTTAAACTGGACAGTTGTGCACCAGCTTGATGAGAACAGCCCGATGTTTGACATGACAAAAGATGATCTCATTAAATCAGAAGCAGGATTTGCAATACTTTTAAGGGCTTTTGATGATACCTTTTCGCAAACAGTTCATTCGCGCACACAATACCAGGCACATGAAATAATTTGGGGCGCTAAATTTAAACCTGTTTTTGACCGCGATGAAACCGGGCGGATAGTTTTAGATATCAGCAAAATAAGTGATAACCTGCCTTTTGATTTGGAAAAGGTGGGGGTGGAATAGGGGAGTTAAAAGCTTAAAGGCGAAATCTGAAAGGTTTTTTCTTTTTGAAATAATGAGTATCTTAGTATATTAGTTATACTGAATATATTGAGATAAATCCTGATAAGCGATTTGGTAAGCCTGTGATTAC
>JAQBOS010000132.1 GCA_028287925.1 Mucilaginibacter sp.
GGTCCATTTTTCTTTTACCCTGTTTGCTGGCTCCACTTGTTTGACATTCCACTTTCCTCCTTTTAGGTACATCAAACCAATCTTGGCCATGGCACGGGTAGTTATATAAACCTGTCCAAAGTCATCTGCATTTGATTTATTGGGTTTAAAGATCCATTTATAATTTGTAATTCCCATGGGGCCAAACAAAAATTTGTCAGCAAACCGGGATAATGGCATTTGCGTTGTTTTTTCAATAATACGGTCAATTGTTATGGGATTGCCTGAATTGTACATGCCCCTGCCACCGGCCGAATCAACCATAGGCAGGTTTAAAGTGTACTTAACCCAATCATCAGAATTGCCCATGTCCGTTTCATTACCCGCCGCTTTTACACTGGCAGCATCATAATCAAACCCGCTTTGGTTGGTAAGCATATTTTCAATAGTGATCCGCTTTTTAGCTTCCAGATCATTAGTAATAGTGTATTCAGGGAAATACGACAGAACCTTCTCATCTTTACTTTTAATATATCCTTTGTCTATGGCAATACCTGCCAGGGCGGAAGTGAAGCTTTTTGATGCTGAGCGCATTTCCTGCAGGCTATCCACACCATAATCGTAAAAGTACTCTTCAAATACAAGCTTACCGTCTTTTATAATTAAAATACTGTGCACATTAGAATATTTACCCGCTGTTATTTGCTGCATCATATCAGTTAAAAGCGCTGTATCCAGTCCTGAATTTTTAAGAGGGCCAATTTGCAGGCCGTCATTTAAGTTTTTAGGTTTTTCATAGTTTTTGTATGCAGCTGGCCTTGGGTACCACATTGCCCGGGGAAATGAAACATTTTTGCTGATCAGCTTCAATGTATCTTTATTGCTAACGTAGCCAATAACAGCATTTGATTTATCTCTTATAAATTCAATATTTTCTTTTTGCGGGGTTTTAAAAACATCTTTTAAATGCGGGGTTAGGGCATAGCTGCTTTTATTAATAATTGCATACAATAACGTATCCTTTGGTGAGGCTGCAATTTTGAGTGTGGTATGGTTAACATACTCGTACAGGCCCTCATAAGCCTTTAGCTGATTGTAAGTTACTTTATAGTTTTGCTGCGAAAAACTAAATGTTGCCGTGCTTAATAAAATAATTAGCGATAAGATCTTTTTCATGGTGTTATTGGTTTACAGAAATGGTTAAAATTTAATATTGAACTGTTTCTGTAAATGCCATAGCCATGCCATAAGCTATATATTATTGATTATCAATAATATATAAAACAACTGTATCAAAGCCATTGCCCGCTTTTGATACAAAGCTATGAACGGTTGTATTACTAATTGCTTTAAAATAATAGTATAACAGGGGGGCTCTTGCCAGGGAATTACCGGCAATAACCGCTTATAATTTTAATGAACTACAAATTATTCAGGGCTTGTTTGGGAATGCCCGGTAACCGGCTATAGTTTTACACCTCTCAAAAACTGCGCAATATCCATTTGCTTTTTACCCTCTAACTGTACATCGGTTAAATGAACGTAACCGTCGTGAGCGGCAAATTTTAAATAGGTTTTATTGTCGGTTAAAAAGCCGCCGGGTTGTATGCCGGGCTCAGCTGTTTCAAATTCGGCGTTAAACACTTTAAGGATCTTATCGTTCAAAAAGGTATAGGCAGTAGGATAGGGGCTCAACCCGCGGATCTTATTGTAAATGCTTTCGGCCGGTTGTAGCCAGTCAACCAGGCAATCTTCTTTAAATATTTTAGGTGCGTGCTTTAACTCCACACCATCAAGCAAAGCAGACTGCGGGTGTTCATTATAGCGGCCGCTTTCAACACCTTTAACGGTTTTTACCAGCAGGCCCGCGCCTTTGTTCATCAGGCGGTCGTGCAGTTCGCCGGCTGTTTCATGGCCTGTCAGGGTTATTTTTTCAGTAAATAATATATCGCCGGTATCTATTTCATGTTTCAGGAAAAATGTGGTAACACCGCTTTCTTTTTCTCCATTTATCAGCACCCAGTTTATGGGCGCGGCGCCACGGTACTGCGGCAGTAAAGAGGCGTGTAAATTAATGGTTCCGCGCGGGGGCATGTTCCACACCGCTTCGGGCAGCATTCTGAAAGCCACTACAACCTGCAGATCGGCATGTAAAGATTTTAACTTATCTAAAAACTCCGGATCTTTTAGTTTTTCGGGTTGTAGTACTTTTATCCCGTTTGCTACCGCATATTGTTTAACGGCCGATTCATTCAGCTTTTGTCCACGCCCGGCAGGTTTATCCGGGGCGGTCACCACAGCAATAACATCGCAACCAGCCTTTATCAAGGCATCTAATGATGCTACTGCAAACTGGGGCGTGCCCATAAAAATAATCTTCATATATAGATAAAAACGCTAACTCCTAAAGATAGTTAAAAATAAACATTGTGACAAGAGCAAGCATTCAGGCTTAACTCAAATCCGCAATCGAACATCCGAACTCCGAAATCATTCATACAACAAATACTTCGCCCGCATAGTTTTATAGTTACTTAAACCCGGCTCCCAGCTTGCTCTTATTTCCGCCTCGCTTTTACCTGCCTCAATTTGCTTGCGCAGCTCCGTTGTGCCCGCAAGCGTTGTGAAGTAGGCGTTAAAAAAATGCTCCTTATCAGGGAACGCTTTATACAGCTCGATCAGCCGCGCTAAATTAAGCTTAGCGCTGCTGTAAATGGTATTTGTATCGTAATTTTTTAGGTCGATGCCGTAACAGGTTTTATTTTTTTGTGGCGGGTCTTCGCTCATCCCTTTAATACTTACCGGGGTAAATGAGTAGGTATATTTTCCCTGTAAGGCCGGGTGCCCTAATTGTAAAAATGGCAGCATGGTTCCACGACCCAGGCTAAAGGTTGTTCCTTCAAACAGGCATACAGAAGGATATAATAAGATCGACCTCTCCGTATTCAAATTTGGCGATGGATTTACAGGCAAGGTATAAGGCAAACTATGCTTGTAATTAGCTACTTTAATTATCTTTAACTTGCATTTTTCATGATTTTTCAGCCAGCCTTCGCCGTTCAGCATTTGGGCATATTCGGCTGTGGTAAGGCCGTGCACAATGGGGATGGGGTTCATGGCAACAAATGCATGGATAGCTGAATCCAATATCGGCCCGTCAACATAAAATCCGTTTGGGTTTGGCCTGTCCAATATCATCAGCTCAATATTGTTTTCGGCACAGGCTTCCATTACATATTGCAGGGTTGATAGGTACGTGTAAAACCTTGCGCCAACATCCTGAATATCATATATCATTAAGTCAATACCCTTTAAATCTTCTGCAGTCGGCTTATAATGTTTATTGCCATAGATCGAAATTACAGGCACCCCGGTTTTAATATCAACGCTGTTATTTACATCGGCTCCGTTACTGGCATCGCCTCTAAAACCGTGTTCAGGCCCATAGATGTTTTTGATAGCGATCCCAAGCTTTAGCAGGCTATCTAAACTAAGGGCTTTATTTTTACCAATAACCGATGTTTGGTTAATAACCATTCCTATGTTCTTTCCCTTCAGGTAATCTACATACAGATTAGTTTGGTCGGCCCCGGTTATTATCCCCGCTTTTTCCCGGGCAACACCGGTTAATGGCTTATAATTACTTTTTTGACCTGACACAGCACATGATAATGAACAGGCAATTAGTGAAAATTGTATAAAAAGCTTTATCCTCATCATAAATAAACCGATTGCGTTGTTTAAAGTTTGCGGGTTTTTACCAGCAAAACCGCATATTTGCGAAGGTACAAAAAATCCATGTCGCATTGAGTTTCGCCTATTTCATAGCCAGTCGTATAACATTTAAGTCTAAGCGTACATTTTCAAAATTAATTGTACGGATAGCCATTATTGGGATCATGCTGGGTTTAGGGGTTATGATATTAACCCTGGCCATAGTACGGGGCTTTAAACAGGAAATAAGGGAAAAGATCCGTGGTTTTTCTGGTGATATCCAGGTTGTAAAGCTCGATCTTAATAATTCCATTGAAAATTCACCTTTTACGGCTGATAATAACTTTGTAAAAAAAGCGATTGCTGTTAAGAATATTAGCACTGTTGTTCCTTTTGCCATGAAGCCCGGCATCATAAAAACCCATACCGAAATTGAAGGTGTAATACTAAAAGGTGTTGATAAAACGTATAGCTGGGCGTTTTTTAAGAAAAATTTAGTTGCCGGTAAAGTGCTTGATTTTACGGATACGGTTGAATCAAAAAAGCAGCTCCTGATCTCGCAACTTACTGCCAACCGCCTGCAGCTAAAAGTTGGGGATAAAATTTTAATGTATTTTGTGCAGGTACCTATGCGCACAAGGTCATTTACTATAACAGGTATTTACAGTACAGGCATTGAGGATGTTGATAAACAATATGTAGTAGGTGACCTGTCGTTAATTAACCGCCTCAATAGCTGGAAGCCCGATGAAATTGGTGGCTATGAGATCGGGATCAATGATTTTGATGATATAAATAATACGGCTAACAATATTGATAACATACTGCCAACCAAGCTAAAATCATATACCGTGATAGAAAACTACGGTGTTATATTCGGTTGGCTCGATCTGCTCGATGGCAACACCAAAGTGGTTTTAGTATTGATGATATTGGTTGCCGTTATAAATATGATTTCGGCTTTGCTGATAATGATCGTGGAGCGGACCACCATGGTAGGCATGTTAAAGGCAATGGGCGCCAGTAACTGGGCCATACAAAAGATATTTTTATACAACGCGTTTTACCTCATTGGCTTAGGAATGCTGTTTGGCAATATGTTCGGGATTGGCATAGGGGTGTTTCAATCACAAACCCATTTTTTTAAACTCGACCAGGCATCTTATTACATGAGCTTTGTACCCATTCAGTTTAACTGGATAGAGATGCTGCTTTTAAACCTCGGAACGCTGATAATATGTTTGCTGGTAATGATAGGCCCATCAATGCTGGTAACCCGTATTGAGCCGGTAAAAGCCATTCAGTTTAAATAGAGTTTAAAGCTAAAAGCACAAAGCTAAAAGCACAAAGCTTAAAGCAGAAAGACCAAAGCAAAAAGCTTTAAGCTTTCGCCTTTAAGCTTTCAGCTTAATTTATCCTGTAACCAATTCCTAATTTAAAAAGTTCACTGTGAGCTTCGTAGGAAGCATCACCAATCATTCTCGATTCATAATTGGTTAAGCCATGTGCGTAGGAGGCAACCAGGGCGTAGCGGCTATAATTTAACGCCGCACCAAATTTAAGCCGCACATCTGTTGGTACATTGGTTATCTCCCTGTTTGTTTTATAGGTAGTTGCAGGATCTGTGGTAGTTGTGGCGCTGCCCTTATCATAAGCGCTTGTGCTGAAGCCAATATCTAAGCCGGGCATTAAATCAATACTGATTTTTTTGCCACTTACCCGGTATCCGATATAAGGGCTGATGTTTATCAGCTGATTTTTTAAGTACGATGTTCCTTTTGCCGGCAAAGGCTGGTTCTGAGCATAATATGATGGCGCTTGCAGCTCAAATTGAAGCTGGTATGGGTATACCCCGTTAATATCAACCTTGCTTCTTAAAACATCATATCCTGCCTGCAGGCCTAAAATAAATCCGCCCTTACTTACCAGCTGAGCCTGTAAACCACCGCCATAACTAAAACCGTTTTTGTTGCCATATGGGTTATTGGTATAACTGTTTTGATTATTTGGCCCCTGCAAAATAATTGATGTGGCACCTGTTGATTTACCCGAGTAATGGAATAAGCCCGGACCGGCCAGCACTGATAGCTCTATTTTTTGTGCATTAACACCTGTTAAAATAAAAAGCGCGGTTAAGGCTAGTAAAAGTGTTTTCATTTATGTGATGATTGAAAGTTTAGTTTAAGGTTTATCCCGCCGGCACCAAAGCGCAGGTTTTGCGAGCCTATACCATCAAGCGGGTATTTTAAAAACGGCTCGAGAATAAGGCGGTTTTTGCCAAAAGGATAGCCAATTCCAAAAGCTACATTCAGTGTTTTTGCAAAATAAAAGCTGCCGAAACTTTTCCCGGTAGTAGTTTGATCTGTTGTTTGTTGCAGCTTATCAGAAAGGAATGAAGGGTAGTTATACTTGTAAGTATATGATTCATCAATAAAAGTTCCTGAACTTAGTCCCATTGAAATATAAGCATCAGTTTTTTGCGGGTTAAGCTCATATTTCAGGTTAACGGGGATATCAAGCCCTACCAGGCTGGCATTATAGTTTTTAACGCTTGGGGTTGATAATGCTGTAAAGTTCATTGACGAAGAACCTGCCGGCGCGGGGGCAAAAAGATTGCTTTTGGCAGAAGCCGCCGCCGAAGGAAAGCCTGAATAACTTAAAGAATTTTGCGCAATGGAAACACCCGTTACCAATTTAAGATTATTGCCGATCTTAATATCTGACGAAAAGCCTGCGCCTACATTTACCTGGTTGGCGCTTCCCTTTGAATAATTAAAGTAAGTGGCTGCATATACGGCAAAGCGAACTTTTTTTGATAGCTGCGCATCTTCGGTTTTTGGCGTTTTTTCACCTTTATCGTTATTAAACATAGCCATAATTGATTTTTCGGGCTTTTTCTCCTGGATCACCAATGATTTTGGTTTTTCGTTTTTTGGCTCATTGGCTATAGCCATCTGCGGCGCTGCTGTTTTGTTAATGGTGTTTTTTATACTGTCGATTGATTTTTTAGCTATAAATGTGTTTTTACGAGTAGTATCAATTACAGGCAAACCATAAGTTGGCCTGGCAGGGTTTTGGGTGCCTGTTTTATTTGGCGATGCAGCAGGGCGTACTAAACCAGCCTGGTAATTATGGGCAGCAGCTTCGTTTTTATCAATACCTTTTTCTTTAATTGGCGCGGCTTTAATTGGCGCGGCGTTGATAACAGTATCTTTCTGCGTTTTTTTAACTATTAAATTTTCGTGTTTAGGATGTTTTACTATTTTAACAAGGTTGTTTTTAGGCTGATCCTGTACGTTTTTTATCCATAAGCCAATTCCAAAAAACAGCAATAACACTGCTGCAGCACCACCCCACCACAGCCAGGCTAACGCGCGGCGCTTTGATTGCTCTTCAGGAAATTTTTCCCTGAGCAGCAACCAGCCCTCATCGGCAGATGTGTCTTCGAAATTATCGAACACCTCCCGTATGCGATTCTTTAAGTCGTTATCCAACTGATCGTCCATGGTTATGTGCTTCTGATCGTAACATGTTTCTTAATTTTTCTTTAGCCCTGCTCAGGTAAACCCTTGATGAGCTTTCGGGTATAGCCAATAGTTTTGATATCTCGTCATGCCTGTACCCGTCTATTTCATATAAATTGAAAATGGTAAGTTGAATTGCCGGTAGTTGCTGCATCAGCTTTAAAATGTCCTGCGCATTTAAATTTTCAATTGCGCTTGTGTTGTTGCTAATCGGCATTGCGTTTTCAATTTCAACATGCAGCTGAAATTTCAGGTCCTTGCGCCGTCTGTCAATAGCAGTATTAACTATAATTGTACGCAGCCATGCTTTAAAAGGCCTGTCGCTATTGTAATTTTTTATGCTGTTAAATACTTTAATAAAGGCATCGTTAACAACCTCTAAAGCATCATCGCGGTTAATGCTATAGCGCAGACCAATACCCATGGCATAGCCATAGAACTGCTTATACAGCAATTCCTGGTATTTTAAGCTGCCTGTTTTGCATTTGCTAATTATTTCATCTTCAGCAATGCCCCGCGGTTGATGCATCAAATGTGTTTAATTCAGCTCAAATTTATTAATCATTTATATCCAGTACGAAACCAGGGATAAATTCGCTACAATAAATTGAAATTTAGTTTACGGAAGAGTTATTTAAACGAAAGATCCACAAATTATAGATCCCGCTTGTTGTGAAATGAGCGGCAAATTTTATTAGTTGGTTACCTTTTTCAGATCATACTGCAGTTCAAGGGTATCTAACGCCCCAAACGCCTTCATCTGGAATGAGGTGCCATCATACGCATAATTATAGGTGCCGTTAAGATGTGTTTTTGTAAAAGGAGCGGAACTTGAATAAGTTTTATCCTCAAAAGAGATTAAACCAGTGGCCGAATTTCCTGCATAATTACCATAGCTGCCAGCATGTACTGTTGCCGTATCACCGGTAACTTTATAAGTACCCGCAGAATTTGACAAAGTAAGCGTAATATTTGTTTTTACAGTATCGGTGCTATTGGTATGTATGTGCAAAAGCCTGAACTGGCCGGTATAAGTTCCATCAGGTGTTGGGGTTACATTGTTGTTGTTTTTATTTCCACCGTTAAGGCATCCGGTGGCTAAAGCGGCCAATAATGGTAATAGGTATAGTAATCTTTGCTTCATAATTATAATAGTTTAGTTGGTTACGTTGGTCTTCTTATCAACGCTACAATGATCAGCATATTTTAAATTCTTTTGGCCTCTTCCCAAAATATATCCATTTCGGCAAGGCTCATATTTTGTAACTGTTGCCCGCTTTCGGCAGCTTTGCGCTCCAGGTACTGAAAACGTTTTATAAATTTACGATTTGTTTTCTCCAATGCATCCTCCGGGTTAATATTTATAAACCGGGCATAATTAATAAGAGAAAACAGCAGATCGCCAAATTCGCCTTCAGCCTTTTCGTGATCAATCGTGCTTTCATCTTCAGCATTAAACTCGTTCTTAAATTCCCGTAATTCTTCTTCAACCTTGGCCCATACCTGCTTTTTTTCTTCCCAGTCAAACCCAACTCCCCGGGCCTTTTCCTGGATACGCGATGCTTTCACCAGCGCCGGTAACGATGCAGGCACCCCGCCTAATACCGATTTGTTTCCTTCTTTAAGCTTTATCTGTTCCCAGTTGCGCTTTACATCATTTTCATCCTGCACTTCAACATCGCCGTAAATATGCGGATGCCTGTTAACCAGCTTATCGCAAATACTGTTCAATACATCGGTAATATTAAAATCGTTAGTTTCCGAAGCTATGCGGGCATAAAAAACAAGATGCAGCATAATATCACCCAGCTCCTTCTTAATCTCCGGCATGTCGGCGCTTAAAATAGCGTCTGATAGCTCGTAGGTTTCCTCAATGGTTAAATGTCGCAAACTTTCAAGCGTTTGCTTTTTATCCCATGGGCAATTAAGGCGCAAATCGTCCATAATGGTAAGCAGCCTGGTAAAAGCGGTTTCGGGCGTTGATGCGGTTGAAGGGGGCGTTAATGGCATAAGTTATATTTGCTGTAAAAATAAGATTTTAAGTCCGGAAGTCCGAAAGACGGTAAAGTCCGAAAGAAAGTTTTTGGCAACTTAATTTAGAACATTACTTATAACGTAATGATATTGGCCTTTAGCCCCTATAAAATTATTGTCGAATAAAAATTAAACAGGCACTTAAACCTTTTCGGTATCTGCTTATCTTAGTTTTAACTAGGTTACTTAGCCCTATCAATATCTATGAAATTCTTTATTACAGTTCTTGCCTCTTTAATTTGGTGTTTGCCAACAATTGCCCAATCGCCTCTTAGTAATGCAAAAGCAGATACGCAAAAATATCTTCTTGAATATGATCCGGCTGTATTACGCATAAAAGGTAATTCGTTGCCTATCGGTATTTTAGCCATATCTGATAAGGGGCAAAAATCACAAACCCAAGGGTTTTTAAATGGCGTTGATAGTTGGTCGAAATATAAAATAGAAGTAGATAGCGGCAATTACTCAAATGGAAAAATTAAAATAAAAGGAAGTGGAAAAGGATATAAAAAAGGAGATTCACTAACAGTTAATGTATACACAAAAAAATCCTTTTTATTTTTCAGCAGTAAAGGAAACTGGTTATTCAGTCAAAAAATACCCTATAATTATGAAACAAGCATAAATATTTTAACCACAGGGAATTTTTCGAAAGCACCTGGCGACCACGTTCAGTTTGGTGTGCGGAAATACTTTGATAACAAAATGTTTATTGACAAATGGGCCCCGGTTAAGAAGAATTTAAAAGATTTTGTTTTCCTGTTTGATGGTGTTCATATTTCGAAATCAAAAGACGATTTAAAAATTGATAAGGACCCAACCAAAATTAAAAATGATAAAATACAGCTGATAGCTTTATTAGCTAAAAACACCGCTATAACTGATACGCTTAGTGTTTTACTCGATTATGTTGCAAACTACCAGTGCAATATACAATCTGGCGGAAGGGGGTATGATTTAAATGTTACGGCAGATCTTTATCATGATTCGGTCATCAATGCTCAATTGTTAAAAATTCAGATAAACAATAATGCTACGCATAAAACCTATAATTATTGGGTTAATACAGATGGAGGTTCGATAGCTATTTCAAGTAAAAGTGGATATGGAAGTGACGGTATAAATGGCAC
The DNA here is from genome assembly GCA_028287925.1 of Mucilaginibacter sp. Classification (GTDB taxonomy): domain Bacteria; phylum Bacteroidota; class Bacteroidia; order Sphingobacteriales; family Sphingobacteriaceae; genus Mucilaginibacter. Next base: position 10,382 of record JAQBOS010000132.1, read on the forward strand.
GGATGGTTTTGCGGGTACAGCGGGATCGCCGGGAACAGTTTCAACTGATGTAGAAACTACAACCAATAGCGATGGAACAACTACCACTACTACCAACACAGTAACCGGTCAGGGTGGAGACGGCGGAAACGGCCAGGGTGGGGGAAATGGCCAGGACGGCGATATGGGTGGTGATGGCGGAAACATTACTGTTAATTATTCGCCCGCTGTTACGCCATTTCTAAACCTGATTAAAGCATATAGTATTCCGGGTAAAGGTGGATCCGGGGGGAGAGGCGGTAAAGGTGGCATGGGTGGAAGCGGAGGCATTGGAAACCCGAATGGAAATAATGGTTTAAATGGCCAGGATGGTCGGTCAGGTTTCGATGGATCTGATGGGCGGATGGGAAATGTGACTTTTACAATGACCCAGCAGATAAGGTAAAACTGAAGCTGATAATATCTGTACCGGTCTTGGATGCCAGCTCCGGATTTTTCGCAAAGAAAGATCCGGAATGTTTTAATGATAAACCAGTATAAATGTAATACCGAAATTACTTTTAGCTTACACCGCTAATAACATGACCGTAAAAATCCTAAAAATCACCTAACTTTATTCATCAAATCATCCGCCATGCCCGATTACACCCAGCTACTTTATGATATTGAAGCGCATTCTGTTGAAGGAATAAAAAAGTACTTTGAACAGGGCAGCAATCCGAATGAAATTCACGACGGAATTCCATTGTTTACAAGCATGGTGGAGATGTACACCCGTACTCCACGGTTTAAAGATTGTGTACAGACATTTATTGATGCCGGGTTGAAATTTGAAGACCAGGCCCTGCTGGCCGTGTTTACTGATGATGCTGAAAAGCTTGAACGGGTTATCAATAATGATCAGGGCGTTGTGACCAAAGCGTATACGCTATTCAACAATACCTATACGCCGTTAACAGGCGGCACGCTGCTGCATTTCTGCGCAGAATATAACAGTATTGCCTGCGCAAAAATATTGGTGCAAAATGGCGCTGATATAAACGCAAAAGCCGCTTTGGACGAATATGGCTTTGGCGGGCACACACCAATTTTTCATACGGTTAACCAAAATAACAATAACTCTGCTGAGATGCTGGAATTTTTGCTCCAAAACTCAGCAGACCTACTCATTACAGTTAAAGGGCTTATATGGGGCAAAGGGTATGAATGGGAAACCTTTATCCCCGCAGTAAACCCAATTAGCTATGCCATGATGGGATCATTACCGCAAATGCACCGCAAAGAAAAAACGGTGACTGAAGTAGTATCGCTGCTTACAAAACACGCATTTGGAATTGACTATACCCCTAAAAATGTTCCGAATGCTTATTTGGCGAGAGGCTAAATTACCAGGCTTTGAAAATTTAATAACCGCTTAACTTATCGACTTATTAATGTAAAGTTAATTTTAATGCCTTTAATTAGCACCAATTTAAAATGCATCAACTAACGCAAACAGTAAAACTAACAGGTAAATTTTTTTCAT
>JAQBOS010000144.1 GCA_028287925.1 Mucilaginibacter sp.
CTTCAATAAGACTTAAAGAATCCTCCCTGAATTGCGCATAACTATAATATAATAATTTTTTATTGCTTGTAAGCAGCCTTTGTGTATTCAATGGTCGCAATAGCTTTGTGAAAATTCCCGACATCTCATTAAGAGAGGTCTTTAATACTTCGTTATAGTCCCGGTCTTCGGGGTAATAATTATATTGAGGCAGTGAAGCTAAATAATTAAGGCCGGCACTTAACATTTCATCAGGGGTAGACAGATTTGGATAAGCATCACTTATATCATAATTTTCGAGGTTTGAGGTCCTGTAATCAAGCGGGCTGAATATGGCGGTTTTGTTATTGCTGTCATCATTGCTTTTTCCCCAGATATAGATCTTGCCAGTTGATGCCCATGTAAGGATCCGCTTTCCGTCTTCGGAAAAGGCACCTGAAGTAACGCCTTCCTTATGTCCTTTCAATACATTGATCTTATTTCCGTTAAAATCCCATACCGTTGCGCTCTTGTCTTCTCCTGTAGCTAAAAAGGATTTATTGTCCGGCGAAATTATTACACTGTTTATCTGGCCTGATACAATTCTATTTTCAAGGAATGTAGCTTTGGCATTCTTGATAATATCCTTACCGCTGATCTTATCCTTACCGGGCAGATCCAGGGAATCGGGCTCAAAAAAGAGCAGGCTGTTCTCTTTTCCACCAACTACAATATATTTGGATTTATCTGATACCGCCAGGCTGGTTACAACCGGGTTATTTGAGCCAACCTGGAACGCTTTAACCATTTTGCCGTTTAAGTCATAAACAATAACGTAACCGCCCCAAAAACCCGCAACAATGTGCCGGCTGTCTTTCGTAAATACAACAAACATCAGGTCCTTACCTATAGCCGGAAGAATGATTCTTTGATAGGGTGCTAATACGCCTATTTTATAAATAAATTCATCAACCATAAATGTTTTCCCATCAGGAGCAATGGCAAAGTTGTTAGGGTTTTGGGTTGATGTGAATTTAGTAATCACCCGGCCATTAAATGTACAGAGTTGGTTGGTGTCAAGTATGCCGTTATTTAATGCAGCTACGGAATTACTTACGTTATTAATAATGTATCCTTTTTGCGCGTCGGCGTATACAATTTTGTTGAAAAAGCTTTGCTTTACCAACAGCCCTTTCTTATTTAAATAATCAACAGAGCTTGCTCCAACAACCCCTATGGTATCGTTACCTTTAAAAAAAGCGGTAACTATCGGGTTGGGATAATATAAAATATTGGTAATAAAGCTGTACCTGTTTTTTTGCCCTTCAATATATTTTCTTAACCCCTCATCGTGCTCGGTTTTTTCAAACCCCATTTTAGCGATCAAATAACTTAATGATGGGTTTTCGGCATTTTTAGCTGCTATAAGGTACACCTGCCCCCTGCCTTTAATAACATTGTTAGCCTGAACTATAGCTATAATGATAGCAATTAATAATAAAGCCGATATAATCGCTATCAACAATTTCTTAAATCTGCCGCTTTGTTTAACAGCAGCCTTTTTTTCTGCTTCTAACCTGTCGCTAATACTTTTCTGAGTTTTTAATTCTTCGGCCAGCTCTTTCTCCCGCAAATCGTTTTCTCTTTGTATTTTAAGGCTATTAATATATGGGATCAAGGATTCACTATTAATTTCATAATAAGTGCCCCCCGATCTTATTTCGCTTCTGATCAGCCTGGTATCGTTGTCTAAACTTAATAAAACCCGTGTAATGTCATCAGGGTCGTAATGATTTTCTAAGTCCTCAATAATTGCCTCAAAATGGAATATATTGCGGGTATGCTCATTAAGTACCAATAATGACAAAATATCTGTGGCAAGGGATTTATCTTTTTGTGGTAATTTTTCAAGTTGCTTTTCATAAAACAGCTGAATGATTTTTTCTATACTATCTTCAACTTCATCATCATCGTCATTAAAGAACAATTTTCTCCTGTTTTCAGGTAAGGTTTCGTAAACGTACTGGCAGGCTATTTGTACGTCGGTTAGCACTGCATCCTGTTCTGTGAAATATTCAATCAGTGCTTTGTTTAACGTTGTTATTTCATTTTCGGTTAAAGCATTGGGGTACTTATCAATGCTGTCTTTGTTCTCAAACGGGCGGCGTATAATTGGTTCAATATCTTCCTTGTCAATAGCTTTTATTCTTAAGCTGTGGTCGCGCAGATCAGGGATAGCCCTAAACAATTGAGAAAATTTAGCCAGGTAATCTTCTCTGAAACTAAAAAGGAATTTTACTCTAAGATTCTGGTCATAGTAACAATCCCTTAAAAAACCGATGAGTTCTGTTTGAAAATCTTTTCGCTCATCAACCGGAACATCATTTTGAGGGACAGCAATTTTGCCGGTTTCTTCAAATAAAGTGATCAGCTCCTCAAACTGATCAAATATTAAAACAGGTGTCAGCTTTTTACTGCCTTTTGCGTTTTCATAGGTTTGTGAAAGGAGATGTTGTTTAAATTCATTAAACGAGAGGCTAATACTTGCCCGTGTCTCTGTTTTTTTGGAGAAATCATCAAACAATGAAGGGAAATAAGATGCGCCATCGCTCGATTTTTCAATTTTATATACGCAAAAGGTCTCTTTTTTATTCGGGTAGATCCGGATGATTTCGGCGTTAAAATTATTCTCCTCCAGTAAAGGAACTAATCCTGCCTGGATAAGCGATGATTTGCCTATGCCGCTTTGCCCGTATAATAAACTGCCGCGATAAAGAAGAATAAGATTAAGCAGCTGTTCTTTTTCCCAATCACGAACAGAAAATATCTCCCTGTCTGCATAATGAAATGGCTTTATGCCCTTATATGGCTCATTGGGCAAGCTGGATTTGGAGGTTTCTGAAAATTCCATTATTTTAAAGGCATTTCTTTGTCAAACATTGCTTTATATAAATAGGAAACAGCGCACCATATATTATGCTCAATAAAGGTAAAATTGTAATTTTTAGTATAAAATCCCATGATTGGCTTATGCTGACCTATAGCAATTGACCATTTTTGTAGTTCTTTAAAGATATTCTGATCTTTTTTCCAAAGTGAAGTTTTAAAGATGAGCCTAAGGTTATAGTCCTGTAAACCGTAGCCGATAAATAAAAATGTATTTTGATTTTTTCCTATAAATGCCTCATTAATAGGTTGCGGAACAGGATAAAAGTCTAAATTCTCCTTGTTGCTGGTTTTTTCTTTATTATCACTTACCTGGCTCATCCTTAAAATAAAATGCAAGTAATCTTCATCGGTAAGCACTATTGAGTCTCCGTCCTTTACATAATTACCCTGCTCATCCACGGCATTTTTTATATCCCCATGAAATTTGTATATGAACGGCTTTTTAACGCTGGCCTCTTCCCCGGGCGAAAATGTTGGCTTAGGGGTTCCTGTTATATTTGCCTGGTAAACACCTTTATGATATTCTTTCTTCCCAACCTCAAACAGGGCCTCCTCAAACAGATTATCATAGTTGGTAGTAACAATATATTTAAAGTTCATTTCAGCAAGTGCCCGCAATATGGGAGAAGGCTTTTTGTTATCAATAACCTCAGCCAGTTTTTCTATTAGTCTTTTACGATCTTTGGTTTCCTGCAGGTATTGCGCCGTGTAACTTAAGGATAAGCGCTCTTCCTTCATTGCCCGGTTTCGGCTTTCAGAAATTTTCGGAGAGAAAATTTCGTCAATAAGTAAGTTATTTAATTCTGAGCCTATAGGTGGCCTATCTGTTTTTGAATAAGCTTCTTCAAAACCCTCGGGAGCATGATAATTGGCTGCGGCACCTAAAAATAAGATCACCCTTCCTCTCGGTTCTCCGTTTCTCTCTTCTTTTATTTCATTTGCAAGTTCGTACAAAACCTGTTTGCTTTCTTCACTCAGGTCACTATATAACTCGGATGCATCCATTTTTAGCTATGTATTTATGGTTAAAATTATGGGCTTAACATTAGCCAGTAACTATAATTCGCTTAAAAACAAATAAAGTCACTTCGGCTAAATGATATTATAAAATGTCAACTTAAATAATATTGGCGGCTAAATCCCTGGTTACGAGAGAGTGCTTTTTAATAAGGTTAAGTATTAAATAAAGTTAAGTATTAAATATTTAATTTCAATAGCTAACACAAAATTTATATTTAGTGAAAATGAATGTTTTTATTATCCTATTATGCAGGTATTATTTAATAAGATAAATCCCGAATTTCAATTAAACAATACCAAAAGATAAACGGTTAATAAATAACATCTTCGGTCTTAGCATATACCGGCAAAACAATAGACGGAATGGGACCGCGATCAGCGTTTAAACATCACGATTACTGAATTGAAAAACGTATGATTATTTATTATTACTTATAAGCCCGTTCCAGGCAATTTTGGGGCTAAATAAGAATTACATAGAGCTGGTATAGCGGCGTTTTATGTTTTCGGTGTTTTAACTACAATAATGATCAGCCATATTATAGCAATTACCTGCACCATAATCATGCTGCCCGTTATTAGCTGACCACCGGGCCAGTGCATTACTTTAAAAGCTACACCTAACATAAAGCCGGCAAGACTTAGTATAAAAAGTATAACGGGGTACCTGAAATTGAAAAACATGGAAGGTTTTATTTAACGTTTTTTTGTCTCCTGCTTTTTATCGTCCTGTAAAATAAAAACCCAAACAACGCGCCTAACAGCAGGCCGCTCCAGGTTTCGGTCTTTGGGTCATAGTTAAACACAATTACCGTCATCAATACTATTGCAATTATGCCTATTAACAGGTATAAATAAACTTTTCTCATTATGACTCCTTTTAATTCAATTCCGTTGCGAAAATAATTGAAAAACATGGTGATTTAATATTTCAATTGCTTTAAGGGCATTAGATCTGCCCAACGGAGCAAAATATACAGGACAGTGAGGGACGGTTATTGCATAAACTAAGTTAATTTAGTGATTTATAAACCAATTATAAATGAGATCATTTTTTACTGCCGCCCTGGTTATTTGCAGCTCACTGCTTATAAAAACCGGCTTTGCCCAGGTTACGGATCAAACCATTTTAACGAAACAATGGAATGCTTACTGGATAGATGCCAAAAATGAAACGGGCAGGGATTATGGCGTATTTTATTTCAGGAAGAGTATTGATTTGGTAGCTAAACCCACATCGTTCGTGGTAAATGTATCGGCAGATAACAGGTATAAGTTATATGTTAACGGCACGCTGATTTCCGTTGGCCCGGCCCGGGGCGATACCTATTACTGGAACTATGAAAAAATTGACCTGGCGCCGTATTTAATTTCAGGTAAAAACACGGTATCAGCTATTGTGTGGAACGAGGCTGAATTACGCCCCGAAGCACAGATCTCCCTGCGCACCGCATTTATATTGCAAGGCAGCACCGCCAATGAGGAAGTACTGAATACCAACAATACCTGGAAATGCATCCGCGACAAAGGTTATCAGCCGGTAACCGGCGGTGTTGGCTATCCAACTTATTACGTTGCCGGTCCCGGTGAAATGGTTGACCAAAGCAAAACCATCAAAGGCAGCATGGCTCCCGGTTTTGACGACAGCGCCTGGCCAAATGCCGGAATAATGGATCATGGCAAACCCAAAGGCATGGCTGACGCGTTCGGCTGGATGCTGGTGCCCTCGTCGCTGCCGCAAATGGAGCGTGCCAATCAACGGATCCCGGTTTTGCGCAAGGCGGATGGACTGACTGTTCCTGCATCATTTCCGGCAACAAAAACAGCTATAACCATTCCGGCAAATACAACGGCTACTTTATTGCTCGATCAAACTTATCTAACCAATGCCTATTTAACGCTTAATTTCAGCAAGGGAAAGGATGCCGGCATCTCCCTTACTTATGCCGAGGCCATGTTTGATAATTTAAAAAAGTATCGCTCGCGCAAGGGCAACCGGAATGATATTGAAGGGAAGGATTTTGCAGGCAGAAAGGACAGCCTGATAGTCGATGGCAGCGATGGCCAAACATTTACCACGCTTTACTGGCGCACTTACCGCTATATCCGTTTGATAGTGCAAACCAAAGATGAGCCGCTGGTAATTGATGATATCTACGGAACTTCAACAGGCTATCCTTTTCAGCTAAATGCTAAGTTAAAAACGGATGATCCCGAAATGCAGAAAATGCTGGAGATTGGCTGGCGCACCGCACGCATGGATGCTATTGAAACTTATATGGATTGCCCGTATTACGAGCAGCTGCAATACATTGGCGACGGGCGCATCCAGATGATGGTATCCTACTACAACAGCGGTGATGACAGGCTGGCCCGCAACGCCATTAACCTGATGGACCACTCGCGGATTGCGGAAGGGCTTACGCTAAGCAGGCACCCATCCTATAGCCCGCAGATCATTTCTACCTTTTCGTTATGGTATATTGGTGTGCTGCACGATTACTGGATGTACCGGCCCGACAGCAGTTTTGTAAAAGAAAAACTGCAGGGTACACGCACGGTGCTTGATTTTTTCAGCAAGTATCAGCAAACCGACGGCTCATTAAAAAACACGCCTTACTGGACGTTTGTCGACTGGGCATCAAGCTGGGGTTATGGCATGCCGCCAAAAGGAACCAAGGGAGGATCATCCATTCTCGACCTGCAATTGCTGATCGCCTACCAGCAGGCGGCAGAGATGGAAGCAAAAATGGGGATGCCTTCTTTCGCCAGTTTGTACAGGGCTAAAGCTGTGCAGCTAAGACAAACCATCCAAAACAAATATTGGGACCCGATTAAAAAGCTGTATGCTGATACCGAAGACAAAAACATTTTTTCGCAGCACGCAAACTCACTGGCCATATTAA
>JAQBOS010000147.1 GCA_028287925.1 Mucilaginibacter sp.
AGAAACAGCAGGGGAGAAAATACTGGGGCATGGCCGGGTTGAATTATTAGAAAGGATCCTGGCGTCAGGATCAATCCGCCAGGCCGCATTACAGATGAAAATGTCATACAAACAAGCCTGGGACCTGATCAACCACATGAATACACATTTTACATCGCCGGTTGTAATATCGCACCGGGGTGGTAAAGGCGGCGGGAATGCTGTTGTAACAGATTACGGACTTAAAGTGATTAGCCAGTTTCATGCCTTTCAGGTTAAGCTAAAGGCCTTTTTAGCTGATAATAGCAGCGAGATCAACCTGTAAAATTTAGTGTTACTTAATTATAAATAAGAGAAAACATATTCCCATTTTTGCGTTATATAAACTTTAATATATCGCTCTGTATGAAAAAAACCTTACTCAATTTATTATTCATTTTTATTACCCTGATAAGCATAAATGTAAATGCTCAAACAACTGACACCGGTAAGCGTGTTTTTCAACTGGGGCAGGTAACCATTAAAGGAACCCGCGACAGTTTAAAATCAAACAAGCTAAGTGCCGCCTCAATAAACTTGTATAACAGGCTCACTGTATCACAAGCTTTAAGCCTGTTACCCGGTATAACGTTAACTGCTGTTGGCCCGCGTAATGAGTCGGCAATAAATGTGCGTGGCTTTGATATTCGGCAGGTGCCTATTTACCTTGATGGGGTGCCGCTTTATGTACCCTATGATGGTTATGTTGACCTGGCAAGATACAATACCTTTAATCTTTCAGAAATTGATGTGGCAAAGGGGTATTCATCCGTATTATTTGGCCCGAATGCAGAAGGTGGCGCTATTAACCTGGTTACCCGCAAGCCGGTGAACCCGTTTGAAGCAAATGTAGTTGCCGGATGGTTAAATGGCGGTTACAGGCTAAATACAAATCTGGGCGGTAACCTTGGTAAGTTCTATTATGAGCTATCGGCATCACAGTTGAAACGAAATTATTACCCGCTTTCATCATCCTACATCCCCACAAAAAATGAAGATGGCGGGCACAGGGATAATTCTTACAGCAATGATATTGGTGTAAGCGGTAAAATTGGCTTTATTCCATCGGCAAACCAGGAGTATGCCATTGGGTATAGCTACCAGCATGGTACAAAAGGTACGCCTGTATATGCAGGCAATGATCCGTTAAACTCTCTTTCAAAAATCGCCCGGTATTGGAAATGGCCAAACTGGGATACGCAGGGCCTTTACCTGTTGAGTAATAACAAGCTGAACAGCACTAATGTTATTAAAACCCGCTGGTATTATAACCAGTTTAAAAACGAGATTGACAGCTATGATAATTCCACTTATACAACTATAAGCAAACCTTATGCTTTTAAGAGTATTTATAACGATTATACGCTGGGCGCAAGCTTAATATTTGAAAATACTGACATAAAGAATAACAATTTTAGTATAGCAGGTCATTACAAGCAAGACGTACACCGCGAGCATAATGTAGGTGAGCCGATAAGAAGGGATGCAGATAATAACTTTGACATAGGGGCCGAAGATACTTACCAGATCACATCAGCCTTAAAAGCAAACGCCGGATCAGCTATAACGATAGGCGGAGCACTGATGCGCAACAATATACAGGGGGCGTAGTATCAGACTTGCCGGCCAACAGCAATGGCGCATGGAACATACAGGGTTTATTGCAATATGATTTTGATAAAGATAATGCGCTTAGCTTTTCTGTAGCCCGTAAAACCCGCTTTGCAACTATTAAAGACAGGTATTCATACCGGTTTGGCACAGCTATCCCAAACCCTGATCTGAAAGCTGAAGATGCTTTAAACTATGACTTAACGTATCATACTTTACTGGCAAGTAAGCTAAGTATTGAAGCATCCGGCTTTTACAGCAAAATAAATAACAGTATTCAGAACGTTAATAATGTACAGTTTAATTCAGCTACAAATACTTCTGTTTCGCAGGTTCAAAATGTGGGCCGGGCAGAATATTATGGAGCAGAGCTGGCTTTGGGTTATACCATCAGCACGCAATTCCAGGTGAATGCGAATTATACACACATTGTTCGCAATAATTTATCAGCTCCGCAGATCTACTTTACGGACGTGCCAAAGGATAAGGTGTTTGCTTCGCTTGAGTTTAAACCTATCAGCAAGTTGTATATCCTGGCTTCTGAAGAATATGATTCAAAAAGATTCAGCACAAGTTACGGCACTGTATCGGGTGCGTTTTATTTAACCAATGCAAAAGCGCATTTATCGCTGGCTAAAGGATTTTCTGTCGAAGGGGGCGTAAATAACCTGTTCGACAGAAATTATACGCTTGTTGAAGGCTATCCGGAAGAAGGACGGAACTATTTCGCTAATATTATCTATAATTACTAGTGTGGGGATAAGAATCAAGAGATCAAGAGTCAGGAATCAAGATAAAAAAGAAATTAGATCAAATTAAAATTGCTAGTTCTTTCTTATCTTGATTCTCCATTTAAATAACACATGAAAACATACAAGCATAACATGGTTTTTACCGGGCATAAAAGCTTTATTATACTTGTGCTTTTAGGTTTAATAACATGCTTATCGGGGTGGAGCTATATTAACGATAGCATTGAAACCGGGCCGTACCAATTGGTATATCCTGCTAATTTTGGGAATCGCATTAATGTACCTGATGATAACCAAACAACTAAACAGGGTGTTTATTTGGGCAGGTTATTATTTTATGAGAAGAAGCTATCAGCCAATAATACCCTATCATGTGCCAGCTGCCATCAGCAGGATAAAGCATTTACTGATGGTAAAGCGTTTAGCGAGGGTGTTGACCATGTGTTAACCACCAGGAATTCTATGTCGCTGGTTAACTTGTTATGGGCCAGGAAATTCTTTTGGGATGGGAGAGCAGGCAGTTTGGAAGACCAGGCTATTACCCCGATGACGAACCCGCATGAGATGGGGCAATCGCTGGAGATCTCTGTCAAAAAGATCAGTAACACAGTCACTTATCCCGCTCTATTTAAACTGGTTTATGGTGATGAAACCATAACAAGCGATAGGATCTGCAAAGCAATTTCACAATTTGAGCGTACGCTGATTTCCTGTAACTCACGGTATGATCAATATTTAAGCAATGCTTATCAGCCTGCCAGGCAGGAACTGAACGGAATGAATTTGTTTATGAACGGACCTAATCCTGAAAAAGGGATAAGGGGAGCCAACTGTGCACATTGCCATGGAGGTGCTAAAACCTATAAGGAGCTTTTTCACAACAACGGGCTGGATAGTATCCCTAAAGATGCAGGTATTGAAGCTTTAACAGGCCTGGCTGCAGATCGCGGCCGTTTTAAAGTGCCAACCCTGCGTAACATAGCTTTGACAGCACCTTATATGCACGACGGCAGGTTTAAAACTCTGAATGAAGTTGTAGATCATTACAGCGATCACCTGAAAGAATCGGAGGCATTGAGCACATTTTTACGCGGAGAATCAAACGATATAGGCGGGAAGACCTTACATTTAAGGCCGGAAGAGAAAAAAGACATCATTGCATTTTTAGATATGCTTACAGATTCAACATTTATTAATGATCCGCGTTTTTCAGATCCTAATAAGATTGCTTCAAAACAAAAATCAAAAACCAATTCAAAATGAAGAAATATACATTTATTATAGTTGCGCTGATCACGTTTTTTATCAGCCCATATTTAACAAAGGCGCAGGCCCCCGCAAAAGAAGCATCGGTAAAGGTAACCGGAGAAGTAACTTCAGCGCTCGACTTAAAATTGGCTGATCTGCAACAGTTTAAACAAACTGAAGTTACGCGAAAAGATAGGGACGGAAAAGACCATATTTATTCAGGAGTAATACTTTCAGAGATCTTGCAAAAGGCGGGCGTTACGTTAGGGAAAGACCTGCGTGGAGAAAACCTTACCAAATTTGTACAAGTCACAGCCAGCGATGGCTACCAGGTAGTTTTTGCTTTGGCTGAATTAGACAAGGATTTTACAGACCGGATGATCATACTGGCTGATAAGATTGACGGCAAACCATTATTGCCTGCTGACGGCCCTTTTCGTATTATTGTACAGGATGAAAAAAAACCGGCGCGATGTATTAAGCAGGTAACCGGTATAAAGGTTCAGTTTGCCAAATAAATGAAGAAACACTTATTTTTATTCCTGATCTTTATTTTAGAAGGCTGGCTTGTATCGGCACAAACCCCAATTGTTAAAAATGTTGAGCTGCATACGCAAGTGCCGGCGGCAACACAGTTGAAATTACTGAATGCCCTTGATACTTTAATGTTGCATATTAGTAAAGGTACACCTCAATCAATTGAAATAAACCAGGTTGGTTCTGCATTAAGCTTATCGGTTTTCAAAGATCTCAAAGGCATTGAAAATAATGCAAAGGGTGAGCATTATTATAACCCAACGCTTTTAAATTTATACCCGGTAACAGGTGATCAATATTTTATTTCTTTGGCTTTTATAAGCAGTGTTTCTGCAGGTAATCCTGTCAGGGCAATAATTGATTTGGTTGCCGCTGTTGATAGCAACGGCGTTAAGTTTTCTATCCCTGTTTACTACCTTACCCGTAATTGGAAGATAGTCAAAACAGGTAATATAACCTATCATTACCCTGATAATATAAATATTTTAAGAGCTAAGGGGTTTGATAAAGCAAATACAAGAATTGCATTGAAGCTTGGTTTAAAGCCTGAACAATTTGATTTTTACCTGTGCAATAATTACCAGGAAATAATACACTTGCTGGGTTACGGGTATGACAGCGGATCGGCAGGCAGTATAAGTGATGGATATGGGGTAGATGCCCACACCATTTTTTCTATAATGCATAATGAGGATTTTTCGCATGATACTTTCCATTATTATGCTGCAAAGGTTAGAACTAACGCCCGTAATTCTGCAGCAGAAGAGGGAGTTGCCTATAGTTGGGGGAACGCCTATTATACTGATGAGCACGGTGAAATGATCACTCAAAAACAATTGGCGCCGAAATTAAAAGAATATCTTCTGCAGCATCCGCAAGCAAGCCTGCTCGAATTGTTCAGCAAAAATCCAATGATCCTTACCGGGCAGCTAAAGGTACGATCATTAATAGCCAGCCTTATTTGCGATGAGGTAGAACGCAGACAGGGAATTGCCGGGATAAAGGATTTGATTAATTGCGGAAAAGGAGATGATAACTATTTTACTGTGGTAAATAAATTTACAGGCATTAATACCTCAAACTTTAACGAACGGGTAAAAGCGTTACTGGAAAATTATAAATAAACTTTTAACTTAGTTAAATATTGATCTCAACGGCCCTTAAATACCAAAATGGATAAAGAAAGACCTTTTGATAAAAATGATATTGAAGGTATGGCCCCGCTTATATCGGTGTTTGATATGCCTGTGTCATTAAAGTTTTATAGGGACCTGTTGGGCTTTTCCGTTGTTACATCATCTGGTGAGGGAGATGATGTAGATTGGGTGCTGTTAAGGCTCAATGAGATTGAACTAATGCTGAACACTGCCTATGAAAGCGCGTTTAGGCCCTTAAAACCAGATGCAGACCGGATTGCAGCACATGAGGACATAACTTTATACTTTGGCTGCCCGGATACCGATGCTTTATACAAGCACCTTCAAAGCAATAATGTAGCTGTTGGTAAACCTGAAATTACCAGGTACAACTGGAAGGCATTGACCTTTAAAGATCCGGACGGATACGGGCTTTGTTTTCACTGGCCATTGCCAAATTCCTGATTATTTAAATTGACAGATATCTTTTAATAGCCTAGAATTAAACTGTGATTTGTAAACTATGCGAAGGCTTAACAATTTATAAGTGAAAAAAAAAGGCTGTATAAAAGTAAAATCGTAAGAAATTGAACAAATTTATTTTTGGATAATAAAACTCCGTCTATCTCTGTGCTTTCTTTGCGGGCTCTGCGGTTGTTTTTAACCACTGAGCCCACAAAGAAGACGCGAAGATCACAGAGACTAAATATTATTTTGAGTGTTTTTTAGACTTAATACTTTTAATACAGCCTCTTTTTTTCATAGATTGCCGGCCTATTTTTGAACTACCTGTGCCTTCAGGCTCACTACAATTTTACCAATTGAACCAAGCAAATTAGCAGGAAGACCATTTTTGTTAGCACCCTTTACCAAATCATCAACAAATGCGTCAAAATCTGCGCTTGAGGCTTTGCCGTTCATACGCGGGTTTTTAGCCGGATCATGTGCATCCACCATGCTTAATCCGTCATATTTGTAATTTTTTGCCCCGGTGCCAACTGCAACAAATGTTGTAAGGTTATCACTAAGTTCAGTGAAGCCTGATAAATTTCCGCTGGTAACCTCACTTAATAATACGGTAAAGTGACCGTTAATTCTTGTATCGCCTGCAATTACAAAAATAGTGCTGTCAATAACTGAGCGAATGCCTAAACGGCCTTTTTCAATCATTTTTCCGGATGCTGCGGGGTCTGCAACCATTGTTGATCCGCCTAAAGAATCGTACAATGTCGCTTTTACAGGCGTTACATTTGAGGGTTTTTTGCTGCATGATTCAATAACGAATATTGAACAGGCAATGGCAGCTGCTAATGTTAAAGTTGAAAAAATTTTCATGGGTTCTTTTTAAATTATTTGTAAAATTAGTTTGTATGCTTTGTATGCATATGAAGTTGACGCAACAGGGCAACTGTTCATTAGCTGCTTCCCGCCAGGAATAAATCTTTCCGCTTTGAATGGGAAATTCGCCTTGAAATCCCTGGTGATCTGATCGCCGGTTGTTTTTACCGGAAAAAAGGTAAATACAACAATGCTGGTTTGAGGATTAACCATTACATGGTCAATTCCTTTTTGATGACTCATCCAGGATGTGATCCTGTTGGCATCATTCCGGGTGATTTTTTGCTTAATATCAATTCGAGCCATCACCTTTGTACTTGCATCGGGCGCAGGCCGGTACACATAATAAATATGAATAGCAAGTACAATCATCAGCAACAAGAATGTGGAAACTCCGTAGAGCAGGATTTTTTTGAGTGTTTTTTTCATGGGTGCGATTATTTAGTTCGGTTAAACATTTGTGTATCTAAAATTTACACTTCTGCTACAATTACGTATATGAACTATTACCCGGTTTTGCAATTCAGTTAAATATCGCAGAGCGTTTAGGAATAAATGTTTTTACTTAACAGAAATAGGGGCGTTGTAACGGTATAATGAAGAGGGGCACAAATATTTGAGCGATCAAACTGTTATAATCTTCATTTTAATGTCAATCTGTAATTTTTACAAAAACCAAACAACTGCTTAATAGTTAATCTAATACAGGCTTAGATAATAATTATTTAGCATGAATTTAACCTTTACCCGTTCTGGAAAATATTTTCTGAAGATCTTTTCAGGTTTGATCGCTGCAACAGTACTTCTGTTCAGCCCGGCCCTTGCTTTTGGCCAGATAGAGATTGACTCCAAACAGCAAAGGGAAGCAGACAGCCTGGCAAAAAAGGGGGTAGGGCCTGCTGACCGTTTATACCGCAAAAACTTTGGAAATGCTGCTTTGGATTTTGGCCTGGCTGAAATTACACCCTGGATATTTGACAGGTATATTGCCCAAAAGGACTACGCTAAAATTTCGTGGAAAACAGTTGGGCATAATATTAACCCCGGCAGCTGGGAGTTTGATAATGATGAATTTCAAACCAACCAGTTTGGCCATCCATATCATGGCAGTAATTTTTACAGTGCATTCAGGGTGAATGGCTATACCTTTTGGCAAGCGGCCCCTGCAACTTTTGCCGGAAGCTATTTGTGGGAAACTTTTGCTGAAAACCAGGCGCCTGCCCCTAATGATTTTATTAATACAAGCTACGGGGGAATTATTTTGGGAGAGATGACCTATCGCTTATCAAACAAAATAGTTAATAACAAAACACGCGGATTTAAAAGGCAGGTGAACGAGGTGTTTGGCTTTTTAGTGAACCCGATGAATGGACTGAAAAGGATAACCAGCGGAAAATGGGGGAAATATTCAGACAATCCGGCCGAGCGCGATTCATCAAAGATCCATGCCGAATTTGGTTTTGGTGCGCGAACATTTAACACCGGGAATCATGATAAACACACAGGCTGGTACGGGCACATTAAACTTTTGTATGGTACCCCGGATGAGAACTACCAAACACCATTCAGCAATATAGCAGTTAATGCCGAATTTGGTAAGGATGACAGTACAAGGGTAAATGTTTTAAGTGTTTACGGATCATTGGCAGGGTGGGAGATCAGTTCCACAGAGAAATATGAACACCTGGCTATCCTTTCGGCAAATTATGATTACATCCGCAATGTGGCTTTTTTTTATGGTGCACAAAGCTTAAGGATCAATATACTATCAGAATATGACATCTCTAAAAAAGTAACTATAAATACCTCGTTTGGAGCAGGTGCGCTCATATTAGGCGCCGTGCCCGACAAATACCTCTTCCGCGGCCGTAATTATGATTATGGTTCAGGAGCCGCCATAAATTTAACAGGCGGTATAAATATAGCAAATAAGCTTAATTATACGATCAATTACAGGGGAGGATGGTTGGTGGTTTTAAATGGCAATGCCTCGCATTACTTTTTACATACACTCACCACCGAATTAAGTTATAATATTTTGAAACACCTGGCTATAACTGCTGAACCGGGCTATTTAACCCTGAATGGTTATTATAAGCATTTTGAAAATGTAAACAGCCGGTATCCTTTCTTCAGGAGCTCATTAAGATATTCTGTCGATTTTGAATAAATAACAGCAGAAGAAGGAATTTTTGCAAATTGAATAAATATGGTTGACAAAAGCAACTATATTTATATATTTGCATTATGATTGAAGATAAGATAACGCGGATCCGATCATTTAACCGGTATTATACCTCTGTAATCGGCTTGCTGGATAAGCAATATTTAAACAGTGAATTTTCATTAACAGAGGCACGCATAATGTATGAGCTGCATCATCGTCCCGATGGCATGACAGCGAAAGATCTTATTGAATTGCTGGATCTTGATAAAGGCTATTTGAGCCGGATGTTACAGAACTTTGAAAAAAGAAAATTGATTGAAAAAAGGCAGTCGGCATATGATAAACGCTCTTTTTACCTGCATTTATCGCAAAAAGGGAGTGCCGAATTCTCAAAATTAAATAATGCCTCTCAGCAACAGGTTACAGAGTTGCTTGCATCTTTTACCGAAAAGGAAGTAAACGAACTTACAGGCCACATGGATGCCATCAGGAATATTTTAGAAAAATCAGCTACAAAAAACATGACGAATAATATCAATTTAAATGATGTTGTTATCCGCACAACGTTAAGCCCCGGCGATATTGGGTATGTTACCTGGATGCATGGTGTTTTGTACAGGGAAGAGTATAATTTCGGGGTAATCTTTGAAACCTACGTAGCATCAGGATTGTACGAATTTTATAAAAACTATGATCCTGAAAAAGACCGTGTGTGGGTTGCTGAATACAGTGGAAGGATAGTGGGGTTCCTGTTATTAATGCATCGCGGAGATGACACTGCGCAGCTCCGCTATTTTATTCTTGATCCTGCTTATCGCGGAATTGGCCTCGGGAAAAAGCTGGTTGGGATGTATATGGATTTCCTGAAAGAACGGAACTATAAAAAATGCTATTTATGGACTACAAATGAGCAAATTACCGCCGCAGGCATTTATAAAAAACTGGGTTTTATGCTGACGGAAGAAGTTGATTCAACCGCATTTGGCAAACCGCTTAAAGAACAACGTTATGATTTGCTATTGCATTAATAGATAGTTGTAACTGTTTTAATCCAGCGCGGGCAGTTCAATATAGAATATTGTCCCGTTGCCTGCATTATCTTCAAACCAGATGTTGCCATTATGCATCTCAACGATCTTTTTAGAAATTGATAAGCCCAGGCCAAATGGCTGCTCACCATCTGTGCCGTTCTTTTTTGCGGGAGTAAACATTTCAAATACGCTATCTTTTTGATCAGCGGGAATGCCGATCCCGTTATCGGCAATCGAAATAAGAATTCGCTTGTTTTCTGATTGAATGCCAACCCTGATTATTCCGGAAATATGACTGAATTTTATTGCGTTTACAATTAGATTATTAATTGCCCGCCATATTTTTTCGTGGTTTACTTCGGCTATTATCGGCGTATTAATATGCTTGAAAATTATAGTCTGTTGCTTTTCCTGTGCCTTAAACTGCAGCAGTTCAACAGAATCATAAAGAAGCGAATTTAAATCTATCATTTGTGTTACCAACTTTTCATTTTCATCTGCAAGGCCCGAATTAAGTAATTCGTTTATCATTTTCATAGAATTCAACCCGGTTGTTTCTATAAGCTTAAGGATATTCCTGTTTTCTTCTGAAAACTCATCTTCAGCAAGCATGAGTGACACAAGACCGGTTATGCCCGAAATAGGATTTCTCAGGTCATGCGCCATCACGCGCATAATGCGAATGTAGTTCTTGTTAACCTGTTCCAATTCATCAAGTGTGCGCTGCAAATGTTGATTCTGCTGATTAATTTCTATCTGGCGTTCTTTGGCTTTTTTGAGATTTTTATTAATTATAAAAATGAGCGCCAGTGAAAAAATAACAAATATTGCAGAACTGGCCAGGTATATTTTTTTTACTTTGTTTTCCTGTTCAAGGCTGGTCAATGCTTGTTTTTGCTGTAAATTATGAAGTTCCTGTTCTACGTTTAAACTGTATAGGTTAGCAGACCTGGTATCAAAAGCGTCTTTTAGTTTGATATAAATATCCTGGTAATGATACGCTGCCCCAGGTTGGTTAATTTTATACAAATATTGGGAATATAGCTTGTTCCATTTAATCTCATACTCTTCTTCGTTATCAGCTGGTAAATGATCAAGAATTTGCCTGCTTTTATCAAAAGATTCTTTTGCCCTTAAATTATCACCCAATTTTATGTACAATTCGGCCAGTTTTAACAAAGGCGGTATAATAGCACCGTCTGGATCTTCGCCAACAAGGGCAACACTTTTTGTCAGATAGCTTTCGGCGATGCTAAGGTTTCCCTGTTTTAAGTTTACACCACCCAGGTTATCATATACAACCACGCTGGCTGTATTGATATAATGTTTGCCTATCAGTTTATTGCTATCGGTTTTAGTTATTAAATTCAAATCTCTTAAATAATAAGCAGTTGCACTATCAAGCTTACCCGCCTTTTCGTAAGAGAAGCCGGTGTTATTAAGGGTTCCCTGTTTTATAAAGAATAGTTTTTGAGCAGTGATATTTTCATTACATAAACCCAGCTTGTTATAGCTTTCTGCCCAATATTTAGCAGCCACCAAATAATTTTTTTGCGTAAAATAAATGATGCCAACTTTACTTGCCAGCTCACCATTATCACAAATACCTGATGACAATACTTTTTGGCCTTTATAATAATAATCAAGTGCTTTAGCATAGTTTTTAGTCCTAAAGGAGGCATCCCCTTTAATAAGTAAAGATTGAAAATATTCATCGGGATAGTTTTCAATATTTTTTGAATTATTAAAAAAAGCCAGGCAACTATCGGCATATAGATTCATTATAGCAGGTTTATAAAAGTAATGCTCAGCTTGTTGGTAGTAATAGGTACATATAAGTGGATCGGAACCGGGAATTTGTTTGCGTAGTTTTGTTAAAAGCCGTATAGCGCTATCACCTTTGCCTGCAATAATAAGGCTGTCAGTAATCTGTAACTGCTTTTTTAATTTATTATGAACAGGGTTGTTTTTTTGAAGGCAAGAGCTTTGAAGTAATAAAAATAAGACAGCTATATTCCTAAGAGACGATCTTGGTTGTATAAATTTCATGGTTAGGGATGATGTGTTGCCGCATTAATCAGGGGTTAATAAATGCTTGATTACAAAAGCGAAAATACTTGAAAATGATAACAGTAGCTAATAAATAGCCAGTGATTTAATATCATTTTGTATACATAATGTAAAATTGACTTGGTTAAACAGCAAGTTTTGTAAAAGAGTTGTCGTATGGCTCTAATTAGTTATTAATGAAAAATAAGCTGGCTTAACCCGCGGTATCACAGGCCGTTATTGAGCGATCTGTTATTTAATAGATACATTGTATATTACGGTTGTAAATAATGCTTTACACACCTAAGAGATATATGAATAAATTTTTAACGGTTATAGTGCTTTTTGCCCTGTTAACAGGGTGCAAAAGGAGCAGTGCCCAGGTTGGTGGATTGAACAGCGCCCGCAAAAATGAAAATTTCAGGGTTGTGGGCTATCTTACAGTACACAGCATAGAAAATGGTGCGGGTGCTAATTTTGATTTCAGCAGGATCAATTACCTGAATATTGCTTTTATTAATCCGGATGCAAAAGCAAATTTTACAGTAACACCTGCATTAGCGAATGTTATTACTGCTGCCCATACGAAAAACACGAAAGTTTTAGTGTCGATAGGAGGTGGATCTGCACCGGAGTATTATACATCGCTTTTGTCAGATTCGTTGCGTAATGTTCTGATTAACAATCTTGTTAAACTGGTTGCAGATAATAACCTGGACGGTGTTGATGTTGACCTTGAAGGTGAACGGATCGATAATAATTATGAAGCTTTTGTTACAGGATTATCTGCAGTGCTAAAGCTAAGGAACAAGCTGCTTACATCGGCGGTTGCTACAGCGTATATGTCACGCTATACAGATAAGGCTTTGGCAGTATATGATTTTATTAATATCATGTCGTATGATAAAACTGGCCCATGGCGACCGGCAAATCCAGGACAACACGCGCCTTATGATATGGCAGTTTCTGACCTTGATTACTGGGCAAACACAAGGGGGATAGCCAAAGAAAAGCTTTGCCTTGGCGTACCTTTTTATGGGTATGGATTTGGAGAAGGCGCGCCTGCTGATATGAATTTCAGTAACATTGCAGCACAATATCCCGGTTCGGAAAATACCGATGAGGTAACCGTTGCAGGTGGCGGGGTTATATATTACAACGGCATCCCCACCATTAAAAACAAAACGATACTTGCGCTTAAAAATGCCGGCGGAGTGATGATCTGGCAGCTGATGGGAGATGATTTTGGGCGCAAATCACTATTAAATGTTATAAATACAACTATAAATTCGGCTAAGTAACGGATTTGCTGGCTTTTGTTGGATACGGAAAGTTTTAGGTTTAAGAATCAAGAGGTCAAGAGTCAGGAATCAAGAAAAAAAACGACATATTTTCTGTCCTGACTCTTGATTCCTGACTTCTTGATTCTTTTTCGCAAGATTAATTTGATAGAAACTTATAAATATCTATATTCAATTCGCCAATTAACCTAATATTTAAATGAAAGAGAATAAAACGAGTCCCTGGATCTTTTGGACAGGTTTCTGTTTACTGCTGATCCCCGGGCTGGTACACGCTTACCTGTTAATGCCTTTTCCGGGCAGCCAGGATCTCAATGCTATAACCGTTTCTTATTATCTCGAAAAAATTATAACGCCATTACGGATAGCCGGAGCCATTTTGGTGCTTTTTTATATTGTAAAATATTTTACAGCAAACACGCTTAAAAATAAGGTAATTAAGGTTGCGGCATTAGTGCTTTACCTGGGGACTTTTTATGTAAGCGATGTTATGTATAAGGCAGAAGCCATGTTTGAGGAACCCAAAACAGTAAGTTTTGCTAATGCGATCCATAACCATGTGCCGGAGAGCCTTGTAATATTAGGTGTTGTAAACAATGGCGTTGCAAAGGCTTATCCACTTGTTTATTTGGGATATCACCATAAAGTACAGGACAATGTTGGCGGCGAACCTGTGCTGGTTACTTATTGCACTATGTGCCGTACCGGGCGTGTATTTAGTCCGGTTATTAATGGCAAAAGACAAGATTTTCGTTTGGTTGGGGCAAGGCATTATAACGCTGTAATTGAAGACTCCGCAACCAAGAGCTGGTGGTACCAGGCTACCGGGATTGCTGCTGCAGGCCCTTTAAAGGGGAGCCGTTTGAAAGAGTTATACTATGAGCAATCAACCCTGGGTGCGTGGCTGGCTAAATATCCAGGCTCGCTGATCCTGCAACCGGATAAACATTACCTTACTGATTATAACGATCTAAAAAATTACGACAGGATCCAATCTGTTGACAAAGACAGCACCATTAAAAACAAGGATACAATAGTAAGAAAAAGCTGGATTGTCGGCGTAATTGTTGATAAGCAGGCTAAAGCCTATAACTGGCGCAAGCTGGTAAAAACAAGGCTGCTAAATGATAAACTGGCAAATACGCCGCTTATGGTGAGCCTGGAAAAAGAT